>JAZNQY010000081.1:0-21258 GCA_045590375.1 Oscillospiraceae bacterium
GTCAAGGGGTTTTAAAAAAATAAACCCTTTACAAATGCAAAGGGTTTATTTCTGTTTATAGCCACTGAATAAAGGCTGTTTTATCATCGCTGTTATATCCTGCTCGTTCGTAAAATTCAATTGTAGAATTTTCTTTTGAGCCTGTCAACAACATCATTTTATAGCAATTTTCCTTTAATGCAATTTCTTTTGCAAACTCTAAACAAGCAGTAGCGTATCCTCTATTCCTGTAATCCGAATGAGTAACGACATTTTCGATAAATGCATATGGTCTGATGTTTCTTGTAAGATTGGGTATTATCACACATACACATGAAGATACTATCTCGCCTTCAATATCACACACAATAATGTGATGATTTTCGTCATTGCAGATAGTATTCCATGTTTTTTCTAAATATTCAGTATTTTCAGGCAATCCTGTTTCGTGGAGATGAGTATATAATTCAAGCAAAGAATTTAATTCATTTATGTATATTTCTCGTACCATAATTATTCACCACAAATTAATTTAAAATTCAAACAACCGAATTACCGACTATCATCAGGTTCTGAATGGTTTATTGAATGAGCCTATTTCTATGAGATTTCCTTCAGGGTCTGATATATAACAGGTTCTTTGTCCCCATGGCTCATCTTCAGGAGGAAGTACAGATACTGCTCCCTTAGAAACAACATCGTTATAAACCTTATCGACTTCTTCAAAGGTATCAACATATAATGCGATTTCCGAATGTCCGTTAAGACCTTTTATATATTCATATTTACAGCTTGTCATCTTTTCAAAATCCTTCCTGCCGTAAAGAAGGAACAATGTGTCATCTTTTATAAGATAAACATTTGATGTATCTTCGCTCTCTTTGATTTCAAACCCTAATACATCGCGATAAAAACGTATCATTTTACCCATATCATTTACAAACAATCCAAATCCATCCAATCTCATATAAGCCACCACTCGATATAATATTTCAAGTTAACCTGCCCTTGATATAATCAAAGGCAGGTTTTAAAATTAATCTTCCATAAACACAAGGAATGCTCTGTAAGCCATATATACATCTAATTTTGAAGTAACTTCATAAGGTGCATGCATTGAAAGAACAGGAACGCCGACATCGATAACATCAACATCAAGGTTAGCAATATACATAGCGACAGTTCCGCCACCACCCATATCAACCTTTCCGAGTTCACCCGTCTGCCATACAACCTTATTCTTATCAAGAAGATTTCTCACTCTTCCCATAAATTCAGCAGACGCATCGGATGTTCCTGATTTTCCTCTTGAACCTGTGTACTTTGTTACAACAACACCTCTGTTAAGATAAGCAGCGTTATGTCTTTCGTTTACATCAGGGAATGTCGGATCGAAAGCAGCATTAACATCAGCAGAAAGACATTCTGAATTTGTAAGAACTCTCCAGCCATCAGCCTTGAAAATCTTTGCAAGGTCGTAAATGAAATACTGAAGATAAGAAGAATTAAGTCCTGTATTTCCGTCGCTTCCTATTTCTTCCTTATCAGCAAGAACAGTGATTATCGTTTTCTTGGTTTTTTTGCAGGCAAATGTAGCCTCTAAAGCAGTATATGCGCAAACTCTGTCATCCTGACCATAAGAACCTATCATGCTTCTGTCAAAACCAATATCCTTTGCCTTGAACGCCGGAACAGCTTCAAGTTCAGCAGATAAGAAATCAGCTTCTGTAACGCCATATTTTTCAAAAAGTATATTAAGGACATTAAGTTTAACCTTTTCGCTTACGTCATCATCCTTGAACGGTCTTGAGCCGATAAGGATATTGAGTTCTTCACCTTTTATTATCTGAGGCGCTTTTCTTTCCATCTGTGCCGTAGCAAGATGAGGAAGAAGATCTGTAACGCAGAAAACAGGGTCTTTTTCGTCTTCGCCTATGCAGACATTCACTTTGCTTCCGTCAGCCTTAACAATAACTCCATGGAGTGAAAGAGGGATAGCTGTCCACTGATATTTTTTTATACCACCATAATAGTGGGTCTTAAAAAGTGCAAGTTCGGTATCTTCATATATAGGGCACTGTTTCATATCAAGTCTGGGAGAATCAATATGAGCAGCAGCAATTCTTACACCATTTTCGAGTGGTTCTGTTCCGATAACAGCAAGAATTATTGCTTTGCCTCTGTTGTTATAATAAACTTTATCGCCTGGTTTAAGAGATTTTGTTTTTCCGAATTCAACAAAACCGTTCTTTTCGGCCATCTCTATCGACTTTATAACCGCTTCTCTTTCTGTTTTTGAGTCATCAAGAAACTTTTTATAATTTTCACAGAATTTGTCTGCTTTCTTTACTTCTGCATCAGAAATAACTTTCATAGCATGTTCTTTCTTCATAAAAAGTTTTTCCTGAAGTTTTTTTCCTTCTGAAATTTTCTTTTCAGCCATTTTATATCACCTTTCAATCATATATTTTTGAATACACATCATAAGCGTGCATTACTTTATAAACATAATGAGCAGTAGCAGATGATGGTATCTTCTTATCAAGAATTTTACCATCTGATGAATTTTCAGGATCCTTGAGCCAGTTATTCACACTTCCTCTTCCTGCATGATAAGCCGCAAGTGCTGTTTCATAATCTCCGTATTCGTCATAAAGAAGTTTAAGAAGATATGTTCCGTATTCTATATTGTATTCAGGAGAACTCATGTCTTCGTATGTTATATCTCTTTCGTCTTTCATACGATATCTTACCCATTCATAAGCGTCTGGCATAAGTTGCATAAGCCCTGTTGCACCGACATCAGAAACAGCATCGGGATTAAACCTGCTTTCAGTTCTGATAACAGCATAAATCATATCTTCGTCAAAATCGTATTTTTTCGACGTCGTATCAACATAATCACTATACTTTTTAGGATAAAGATATGATTTATAAAGTTTCGGTAAGATAATTACTATACCAAAAGAAAGAGCCAGAAATATAAAAAGCAAAGTCAAACCTGCTTTTTTGGCATTACTTTTCCTCATCAGATTGCTCCTTAATAGAATTCACTACATTCATAGTGTTATTCTCAAGTTCAGATAACGAACCGTTATTTTTTATCACATAATCAGATTTTGCTACATAAAATTCATCATTTTTCTGAGAATTCAGCCTGCTTTCGGCCTCACAAAGCGTAATCAAATCTCTTTTTAGTATTCTTTCAAGTCGAATCTTTCTATCTGCTATAACAGAAACTATTATATCACAAAGCTTATTCGCTTTACTTTCGAAAAGAGTTGGTGCATCAAGGAGAAGGTAATCGTATTTTTCTCTCTTATATACCCCTATCTTATCTCTTATTGATGCTATTATATACGGAAAAATAATATTTTCATAAATGCTCAGTTTATCACTGTCAGAAAAAACAATTTCGGCAAGTTTTTTTCTGTCAAGAGTCCCGTCTTCTAAAAGAATATCTCCGAAAACACTTACTGTTTCATCGAGGCATTCACTGCCCTTTGACATAACTTCTCTTGCAACGATATCTGCGTTAATAACAGCAAAACCGTTTTTTTTAAAAGTTTCACATACAGTTGTTTTACCTGCGCCACTCTGCCCTGTAAGACCGACAATAATCATAATTTTATTACCTCAAATCCTGCAGCCCTAATAAGTCTGTTATAAACAGCAAGACCTACACCATCTTTTGAAGGGCATCTGACATATACTGTTTTAGCATTGATATCATCTGCCATACGGAGTTTATCAAAAAGTTCTGTTGCCTGTTTAAAATCTGTTTCCCCATAAGAAAAGTAAGGATAAGGGAATTCATCGGTTTCATTACCGAATATCATCGCATATGTTCCTTCTGAATAATTCTTTTCAAAAAAAGTCAGAAAATCATCATATTTCCCTTCGACAACAACAACATTCGCCTTGGGAGAATAATGCTTATATTTCATTCCGGGTGATGCAACAACAGCATCCTCTGAAATTTCTGATAAAACTCCTTTATCAATTATCACACTATCAGCAACAGTAAGTAAATCTTCCCTTGAAATAAACCCTGGTCTCAATATGATGACATCTTCACCCGAAAAAGATATTACAGTAGATTCAACACCTACCGAGCAAGCCCCTCCATCAACTATTGCTGAAATTCTGCCATTCATATCATCAAAAACGTGTTTGGCTGTTGTTGTGCTTGGCTTTCCTGATAAATTAGCAGAAGGGGCTGCAAGAGGCAAGCCTGATGATTTTATTATTTTCTGGGCAATAACATTTGAAGGAAATCTTATGCCTACTGTATCGAGCCCACCACTTGTTGTTTCGGGAATTACATCTTTTTTCGGAAGAACCATAGTAAGAGGTCCCGGCCAGAACTTATCTGCAATACGATATGCTATTTCGGGAATATCCTTCGCATACTTTTCGATATCAGCCTTATCTGCGATATGAACTATAAGCGGATTATCCTGTGGTCTTCCTTTTGCTGCAAATATTTTTGATACTGCATCAGGGTTTGTAGCATCTGCAGCAAGGCCATAAACCGTTTCCGTAGGAATGCCTACAACCTCACCTGATTTGAGAAGTCTTCCTGCTTTTTTTATATTTTCATCTGTAGGAGAAAGGATTTCTGTATTGTAATTCATATTATCACTTCTTATTATTCTTCTGACTGTGCCGAAAGTTTTGCAGCCTGGTCAGCTGTTGCGAGTGCATCTATAACTTCATCGAGGTTACCATCAAGGATATATTCAAGTCTGTAAATTGTAAGACCTATACGATGATCGGTAATTCTTCCTTCGGGATAGTTATATGTTCTGATACGTTCTGAACGGTCACCCGAACCAATCTGTGAACGTCTTTCAGCAACTTCTTTATCTGTTTTTTCCTTAAGAGCCATTTCATAAAGTTTTGTTCTGAGCATTTTCATTGCTTTTTCTTTATTTTCTCTCTGGCTTCTTTCTTCCTGACATTCAACAACAACTCCTGATGGTGCATGAGTTATACGAACAGCAGATTCTGTTTTGTTAATATGCTGTCCACCCGCACCACTTGCACGGAATGTATCAAAAGAAAGGTCTGCAGGGTTGATATCAACTTCAACTTCATCTGCTTCGGGAAGAACGGCAACTGTTGCGGCTGACGTATGAACTCTTCCCTGTGATTCTGTTTCAGGAACACGCTGAACTCTATGAGTTCCACTTTCATATTTGAATCTTGAATATGCGCCTTCGCCTTCAACAGAGAAACTGATTTCCTTGATACCACCAAGTTCGGTTTCGTTTATATTCATAACATCTATCTTCCAGTGCTTGTTTTCAGCATACATAGAATACATTCTGAAAAGAGAATGTGCAAAAAGAGCTGCTTCTTCTCCCCCTACACCACCTCTGATTTCAATAATAACGTTTCTGTCATCATTAGGATCTTTAGGAAGAAGAAGGATTTTGAGTTCTTCTGTAATGGTTGCTACTGCTTCTTTCGAAGAATCATATTCTTCCTGAACCATTTCTCTGAAATCTTTATCAAGTCCACCTGCATCAAGAAGTTCTTTTGACTCATCGAAAGTCTGCTTTTCTTTGAGATACTCACGGTATTTTTCGATAATAGGGGTAAGAGTCTTGAACTCTTTCATAAGGTCTCTGTAAGCAACATTGTCATTTACAACATTAGGGTCCATAAGTTTTTCGTTTACTTCTTCAAATCTTTTTTCTGTAAGTTTAAGTTTGTCAAACATTTCTTCATATCTCCTTAAATATAATATCAGTCAAATAAAGCATTCAAGCGTTGCTAACGTTCTCTTTCATCACGGTTTACGGATCTGATATTTTTTTCTATTTTATTTCTTGCAACCATAAACTCACGTCCACAGCCTTTGCACCTGAGTTTAAAGTCCATACCTGACCTTAAAACAAGCATCTCATGCGAACCACACGGATGAGGTTTTTTCATTGTGAGTATATCTTTGGGTTCAATATCCAATGTGGTCGCCTCCTTAAAAAAATAATACTTTTTATATTATATCACAAATATGGATAAAAAGGCAAATATTTTCTTAATAAAATTACGATTACAGAAGAAACTAATTTTGTTAAAACTGATTCAAAAGGAGGCTTTTCTCTATGAATATAAAAATAACGGCAGAATTCGACTCTGTTGACTCAGCAGAGCTTGCTGCCATATCGATAAACAAAAAGAAACTTAACAACGGAAAAATAATGATAGACGCTCCTTCACCTGATAACGACATAAACTATGTTCCGTATCTTTATCCTGCATCTACCGAAGCACCTAATGTTCCTAATTTTCTACCTACGGTTTTTAATAATAATCCTCAGTTCAGATTATATAACGATAATGTTTCAATAGGAAAGCCTGAAGTTTCAAAAGCAGCGTTAATTCAGGTTGTTTGCAATGAAAATGACGAAAATGAGGTAAGGAAAATAATTCTTAATAACAAAGGGATAAAAATACATTCTGTTTAGAATATTCCAAACGCAAATGACATAATATTCCATATAGAAAATATATGGAGGTATAAAATGAACAGAAAATATATGCCGGAAGGTTCTTTAATAGCAAGTAATGAAAATAAAAGTTCAATAAGCAGTATTTCTTCACTCCGAGAGGCGATGATGACTAAAAAAATACTTGAGGCCAAAGTTGAAATATGTGATAACGAACATAATCTTATCGTAAATCTATGTGGGATAAAAGGAATTATTCCGAGAGAAGAAGGGGCAATAGGGATTGCAGAGGGACAGACAAGAGATATTGCTCTTATTTCAAGAGTGAATAAGCCTGTCTGTTTTTATGTAACTCATATATCAGATGATAATAAAACTGTTTTTCTATCACGAAAAGCAGTTCAGGAGGATTGCAGAAAAGAATTTATAGAAAATCTCATTCCGGGAGATATTATTCCTGCAAAAGTTACACATATAGAGTCTTTCGGTTGTTTTGTAGACATCGGTTGTGGCATTCCCTCGTTAATACCTATTGATTCTATTTCAGTTTCAAGAATATCTCATCCTTCAGACAGATTTGAAATAAACCAGGATATTTATGTTGTTATAAAAGGAAATGACGGAGATAAAATTCTTCTTTCCCACAAAGAACTTTTAGGAACATGGAAAGAAAACTCAGATAAATTCGAAACCGGTCAGACTGTTGCCGGAATTGTACGCTCAATAGAAAATTACGGAATTTTTATAGAACTCTCCCCTAACCTGGCAGGACTTGCAGAATTCAGAGGCGATGTTAAAGTCGGTCAATCTGCAAGCGTTTACATAAAGGCAATTATCCCTGATAAGATGAAAATAAAACTTATTATTGTTGATGTTTTTGATTCGGATGAATTTTCTAATGAACCTATTGAATATTTTCTGACCGATGAAGATATTCACATTGATTTATGGGAATATTCGACAGATGAAAGTAACAAGGATATAAAAGTTATATTCTGACAGAAAGCCGTTGCAAAATTGCAACGGCTTTTCATCTTGACGAAATATGTAATATTTGGTAGAATGTAGTCGAAAGTGAAATAAAAAGGAAGACTGATTTTGAATAAAGAAAAAATATTTTTCATAATATTTTCGTTTGTTATAATAACAGGAATAACAATATACTCTGTATCTTCAGATAGACCTAATACAAAACCTGTTATTTCAACATATATAAGTGATAGAAGTGTCGAAACGATTACTGTTGAATCAAAGACAGAAAAATCGGAAATGATAATAAAATATCCCATAGATATCAATTTCGCAACCAAAGAAGAGTTATGCAGCCTTGAAGGAATAGGAAATGTTTTGTCTGAGAAGATTATCGAATGCAGAAAAGAACATTATTTCTATTCGGTTGAAGATATAACTAAGGTAAGTGGAATAGGCGAAAAATTCATTGAAGAAAATAAAGACAAGATATTTGTTGACATATCAAGACTTCCTGAAATTACAGAAATATACCATACCACAACAACTATTACAAAAACCACTCAGAAAACAATAGTTTTTATCGATGATACATCTGATGAAACAGAGGAATCCACCGTTGTTACCACAATTATTATAACAACAGAATGCAATAATACACCGAAACCAAAACGTGTCAATCTTAATACAGCAACATATGAAGAACTGTTATCCCTTTCTATTTCGCCAGAAACAGCAGAACAAATACTTGATCTCAGAGAAAAAACAGGTTATTTTTCGTCAACAGATGAGTTGTGTTATATAGAAAATTTCAGTTATGAACTTTATATGGAACTATTTGAATATATTTATGTTGAATAATTCCAAAAAATATGTCAAAAAACATTGAAAAAGAATTAAAACTATATTATAATTAGAGAAATAACTCATAAAGGTGGTTTAATCAAAATGAAGAAGTTTTTTAAAGAATTCAGAGATTTTGCAGTTAAGGGAAATATGATGGACCTTGCTGTAGGTATGATTGTCGGTACTGCTTTCACAGGAATTGTAAAATCACTCGTTGACGATATATTTATGCCTGTTATCAGTATTTTCACAGGAAAACTCGATTTCACCAACTGGTTTATAGCACTTGACGGAAAAGAGTACGCTACTCTTGAACTTGCCAAAGAAGCAGGTGCTGCAACCCTTAACTATGGTAACTTTATTTCAGGTCTTATAAACTTTATCATCATGGCACTTGTTGTTTTCATGATTGTAAAGGCTTTAAACAAGCTCAAGAAAGAAGAACCCAAGGCTGCTCCTTCAACAAAGAAATGTGATTTCTGTAAGAGCGAAATTCCTCTCGATGCTACAAGATGCCCTCACTGTACATCGGAACTCACAAAGTAATTTATTATCTTTCTCAATATATGAAACTGCTATTCATATAAAACGAAGTTTGTTATTGAGAATATCTGAGGCTACGCGAATAAATACATAACGAGAAAATTTATATTAATTATCACTCTCCAAGCATTACTATCCGTTATAACCTACGATTCCTCAATATGAAAGGTGTTTTTATATGAATTTAAACAGAATGAACAAGATAGAGCTTTCCTTCAACGACAGAATATTCGCAAAATCATTTGTTTTTGATTTTTATGACAACATTCTTGAGATGAACATCGGAAATCACGATATGAAAATCGATACCGGAAGAGAAATCACTCTCTGGGGATACGATATATCAGGAAATCGTGCTACTGCTCATGCTATTACACAAAGCTTTAAAGAAGGAAAAGCCATTGTTGAACTAACATCTGATTTCGTCGATCTTCCTGACAGAAGAAGAGCTTTGAAAATGACTGCTGTTCCCCCTATTCCAGCTATACTTGTTGTTCAGGGAAATTCTTATGATACGGAAATAAAGGATATAAGTGTTACAGGCATTTTTATGGCTTATGAGGGTGCTCTTGTTACAGGGCATAAATGTAATATTCTTATTCCCTCTTTACATGTCGATACTGAAATACGCATTGTAAGACGTCAGGATGATGACAGTGGTTATGGATGTGAATTCGTCAAACTAAAACCAAAAGAGGAAGATGAGATTTTACAATATCTCTTTAAAAGACAACTTGAAGAACGTGAAATAATGCAAAGACGCAAAGATAACTCTGAATAAAATATGAAAATATTTTTATCGGAGGTAATTGATGAATTATAACATCAGAAAAATTGAAGAAAAAGAATACATACTGCTTGAAGACTTTATATACGAAGCAATTTTCATACCAGAAGGCGTTTCTCCACCACCGAAATCAATAATAAACCAACCCGATTTACAGGTTTATATAAAAGATTTCGGCAAAGAAAAGGACGATATATGTTTTGTTGCCGAAACGGACGACAAAGTTATCGGTGCTGTATGGGTAAGAGATATGAAGGATTATGGTCATATCGAAGATGGTGTTCCCTCTTTTGCAATATCTCTTTACAAACCATATCGTAATTACGGCATAGGAACAGCACTAATGACAACAATGCTTTCGGAACTTAAACAAAGAGGATACAAGAAAACATCCCTTGCTGTTCAGAAAGAAAATTATGCTGTTAAAATGTATAGAAAAGTCGGATTTGAAGTAATCAGAGAAACAGAAGAAGAATTTATAATGGTATGTAATTTGTAAATTTACGCACCGATAGAGATATCGGTGCGATTTTTATATAAAACTTTATTACTTGACATAAGAAAGCAGAAAAAGTCGGGAAAATGATTTTAAAATGATTTATCATAGTTATAGTCTTAGAAAAGGAAGTGGAAAAATGAACAACTGGGTAGACGGAATACAGAACGCCATAGCTTATATTGAAGACAACCTGACAGAAAAACTTGAAATAAAAGATATCGCCTCAAAAGCCTATGTTTCTGAGTTTCATTTTCAGCGTATCTTCAGCGCACTCTGTGGATTTACCGTAAGTGAATATATCCGTAACCGAAGACTCACATTAGCAGCAGAAGAACTTTCTCTTTCGGATGCCAGAGTAATTGATGTCGCTATGAAATACGGTTATGATTCCCACGATAGTTTTACCCGTGCGTTCACAAAATTTCACGGAGTTTCTCCTAAGGCTGCAAAAGAAAAAGGAGCTCATCTTAAATCCGTTGTTCCTTTAAGAATAAGTCTTACATTGAAAGGTGGAACTATGATGGATTACAGAATTGTTGAAAAAGAGGCTTTTACAATCATGGGCAAATCAAAATTGTTCAATATCGAAACATCTTATGAAGAAATACCTGAATGGTGGAAAGAACATTATCAGACAGGTGGTGGAAAAATCGTAAAGGGAATGTTTGGTGCCTGCCTTGATAATGACGGAAAAAGCTTTGATTATCTCATTGCAGATTTGTATTTGCCCTGGAATAATATTCCTGATGGATATATAACAAGAATTATACCTGCAGGAACATGGGCGGTATTTCCTTACAAAGGAAAATGTCCCAAAGCGCTTCAGGATGTAAATACACAGATATGGACCGAATGGTTACCGAATTGTAAAGAATATAAACTTGCGGGTAATTATAACCTTGAAGTATATTTAGACCCGAAATATGGCGAAATATGGGTTCCTATACAGAAAATTTAACAAAAAAGAGCGTTGTTTTTTCAAAGAATAACGCTCTTTTATTTTTTATTATTTCAATAAGTTACGATTTGGATACAAAACTATAAATTCTGTTGACAAAGGATGTCTGATGTTGTAGAATGAGTAAAGTATATTTATGCTATGATGTGATATTATAATAGTATTGATATACAAAAACACATTGATAATCAAGGAGAATAAAATGAAAAAGGTATTAACACTTATGCTTGTTGCCGTTATGGCTATGAGCATCACAGCTTGTTCGAAGAAACCAGCTGAAACGCCAGACACAACAACTACACCCGAAGTTACTACTGTTCCTGAGGAAACAACAACAGCTCCTGAAGAAACAACTGTTGCAACAGAAGATTCAGACATCATTACAGAAGAAGTAACAGATGCGCCGGAAAATACCACTGCTCCCTCAGCAACAGCAGACACGCTCGGAAACACACTTTACAAAGACTTTTTAGACAAAGTCAAGGCAAACCCTGATATGAGCGTTGAAGAACTTGCCAATCAGATTATTGCTAACCCTGTTATTCAGTTTGGTCCTGCAGTTATGCCTGTTGAAGCAGGATATCTCCCCGGATTCACAACAGAAATCAGCGGATTTAAGTCAGGCGCCATGTTTGCTCCTATGATAGGCTCTATTCCTTTCGTCGGCTATGTTTTTGAACTCGAAAGCGAAGATGATGTTGAGGCATTCCTTACAACTCTCAAGGATACTGCAGATCCAAGATGGAATGTCTGCGTTGAAGCTGATGAAACAGTAATGGGCAACTATGGAACAAAGGTATTCTTTGTAATGTGCCCTACTTCGATTGAAGGCTAATCAAAATAAATAAAGGCTGACCAAGGCGAGCCGCCTTTGGCGATTCGTTGTATAAAATAAAGGTACCGCAGTTTACCGCTCGGTACCTTTACTTCTATGTGGTTGTCGCGTCAAAATCAGCCTTATTTTTTCAAAGGAATGATTTACAATGCTGTTTTCAAGCATAACATTTTTATTTTATTTTCTTCCGATAGTTTTAATACTTTATTTTGCAGTTCCCAAAAAGCTGAAAAATGCAGTTTTGCTTATTGCAAGTTTATTTTTCTATGCATGGGGTGAACCGAAATATATCGTTCTTATATCTATCGAGATAGTTTGTGGATATATAGCAGGACTTCTGGTAGAAAAATTCAGAGAAAAGAAAGTTTCAAAATTAATTCTGTTTATTTCATCAATGATATTTATAGGATGCCTTGTTTATTTTAAATATGCAGACTTCTTTATAAGCAATTTCAATGCGATAACAGGTCTTTCTATGGGGCTTTTAAAACTTGCATTACCAGTCGGAATAAGTTTTTACACTTTCCAGATACTCAGTTATGTTATCGACGTTTACAGAGGCGATGCGAAAGCTCAGAAAAACCCCATAAACCTTGCGCTTTATGTTTCTCTTTTCCCTCAGCTTATAGCAGGTCCTATTGTAAGATATTCAGATATTTCAGAACAGCTTAGTAACAGAACTCACACATTAGAAAAGACATATCAGGGAATAAGAATTTTTGTTATAGGTCTTGGAAAAAAAGTTCTTATAGCAAATTCTTTGGGTGAACTCTGTAACGCCTACAACGGAAGAACAGAAAGTTCTGTTCTTTTCTGCTGGATGTTTGCAATAGCTTATGGTCTTCAGATATATTTTGACTTTTCAGGATATTCAGATATGGCAATAGGTCTTGGAAAGATATTCGGTTTTGAATTCTGCAAGAACTTTGACTATCCGTATATTTCAGGAAGCATTACTGAATTCTGGCGAAGATGGCATATGTCCTTAGGAACATGGTTCAGGGATTATGTTTATATTCCACTCGGTGGAAACAGATGCTCGAAACCCAGATGGTTCTTTAATATATTCGTAGTATGGTTACTGACAGGTTTCTGGCATGGTGCTGCATGGAACTTTATAATATGGGGGCTTTTCTTCGGTGTGTTCCTCGTTATCGAGAAACTTTTACTCCTCAAAAAGCTCGAAAAGATGAAGGTTTTAAACCATATCTATGTTATAATTCTTGTTGCTATAAGTTTTGTTATCTTTGCAAATGACAATTTCACTGATGCACTCACCTGTCTTTCGGGAATGTTCTTTATGGGTGGTCTTCCCTTTGTTTCACACGAACAACTTTATTATCTTTTGAGTTTTGCGATTATTCTTGTTATTTCTGTTATAGGGGCAACACCTCTTCCTAAAAAGATTGTTTCAAAGATTGAAAATAAAAAGGTCGGAAATCTTATAATAAGCATTGCTGAACCCGTATTCCTTGTTGTTATTACAGTTTTATCAACAGCATATCTTGTTGACGGTTCATTCAATCCATTTTTATATTTCAGATTTTAAGGAGGTGTCGCTATGAAAGAAAAAACAAGAAGCATTATTGTAATATCTGTTATGGCGATACTTCTCTTTGTGGTTTCAGCCGTATGTATATTTAAAAAAGCAGATGATTATTCAGACAGCGAAAGACGAGTTCTTGCAAAAATGCCTGAAATTTCGTTTAAGTCAATACTGGACGGAAAGTTTATGTCTGACTTTGAAAGTTATGCTATGGACCAGTTCCCTATGCGTGATAATATAAGAGGAATAAAATCATTCAATGAATTATTTATCTTCAATAAACGCGATAACAACAAGCTTTATCTTTCGGACGGATTTATTTCAAAGACGGAATATCCTCTGAATGACGATATGTTGAATAACGCTACGGAAAAATTCAGGTTCCTTTATGAGCAGAATCTTAAAGATAAGGATGTTGATATCTATCTTACGATAGTCCCCGATAAGAACTGTTATATCTCTGAAAAAGAATTAAGGCTTTCGGTTGACTACAATGAAATCAAGGAAAAGATGATAAAAGACAATGAATATATGTCTTATATCGATATTTCTGATATGATTGAGATTGATGATTTTTACAGGACAGATACTCACTGGAAGCAGGAAAATATAGTTGACATAGCTGAAAAGATATGTTCTGAAATGGGAACAGAACTTCATTCAGAATATGAAGTTGCAGAACTTCCCGATGATTTTTACGGAGTTTATTATGGTCAGCTGGCTTTACCCCTAACCCCTGACAGAATAAAATATCTCACTAATGAAGAGATAGAAAACTGCGTTGTAACAAGTTATGCAACGGGGATGCCGAAAGAAACAACTGTTTATAACTTTGATAAAGCAAAGAGTAAAGACCCTTATGAATTCTTCCTTTCGGGTGCTGACCCACTTATAATAATAGAAAATCCTAACGCGAAGAACGATAAGGAACTCGTTATTTTCAGAGATTCTTTCACAAGCAGTCTCGCTCCCCTTATGATAAACGGATATTCGAAAATAACGCTTGTTGACATAAGATATGTTCAGAGTGGAATGGTAGGAAATCTTGTTGAATTCAAAGATAATCAGGATATTCTCTTTATTTACAGCACAACAATACTCAATAACAGCACAGCGTTTAAGTAAAAATAAAATCCGATTCTGAATTATCAGAAACGGTTTTTTTTATCAAAAACTCCCGTTCATTCCAATTTTTAACCCGTTCATTCCCTTTTTGTTGTTTTTTTCTTAATATTAATGTACAATTTAGTTGGGAAAATATTGTTTTAAGGGGGACTTAAATATGGAATACTACACACCCGAAGCAATCGAAAAATATAAGGAAAAAGAGCCTGTTATAAAAAAAGCAAATAAGAAAAAGAGAATAATAATCAAAACTATATTGATTATACTATGCATTTTTATATTTATGCAAACACCGCTTTACGACCTTACAGTTGTAAGTTTACGCTGGGGCAGACCGATGATATATAAAGGTCATATTCGATCAGGAGCTATCTGGGACCCGAGACCAAGAAAATACATCTCAACTTCTGCTGTCGCATTAGGTGATAATTGGAGATTTGATGATTTTGAAATTCAAAAACCTAATAAACTTATTGTAGCCCCATTTGATATTAAGGATGATTATGGAGATATATATTTCAGAGATAAAATTGCAGAAAAAACCAAGGAACTGATAAAAGATGATTTTTCGGATGCCAAAGTATATGTTCATTGTGGTAGTACACTAAAAGACTATAATTTATTTACAGAAACAGATACTTACATAAAGAATGGTTCAATTGAAATAACCATTTATGCACCTATGAATGACATTACTAAAGATGAAGCAATGGATTTGCTTTATAAATACTCTGATTATTTTGAGGCTATTAAAGGGAAAAAAATAAGATTTTTAAGTATTGTGTTCTTTGAAAATGAAGAAGACTATAAAAATATCAAGATTGTAGATAAAAAAGATCAAAACATCAAGATTTCAGATGAAGATGTATATTTCTATAATCAAAAGTGCTTGTTAGTAACAGTATCATACAAAGGGAGATATAGTTATGTGTATTTCCCTAATAATGATTAAAAATAAAAAATCAATTTAAAAAGGAATGATAAAAATGGCTTTAACAGTTGAACAAATTTTAATGCTTGATACGTTCATTCCCTTTTTGTTGTTTTTTTCTTAATATTAATGTACAATTTAGTTGGGAAAATACTGTTTTAAGGAGGAATTCAGTATGGAATACTACACACCCGAAGCAATCGAAAAATATAAGGAAAAAGAACAGGCTATCAAAAAGAGAAATAAAGGCTTAATCCAAGCTATATGTATTCTGATAGGTGCTTTTATATTTATGCAAACCCCACTTTATGAACTTATGGTTGTAAGTTTTCGCTGGGGCAGACCAATGGTATACAAAGAACATATTAGATCAGGAGCTATCTGGGATCTGAGACCAAGGAAATATGTTTCATTTTCTGCGGTTGCATTAGGCGATGATTGGGAATTTGATGATTTTGAAATCGAAAAACCTAATAGGCTTATTTTAACCCCGTTTGATATTAAGGATGGGTATAAGAATATATATTTCAAAGATAAAATTGCAGAAAAAACCAAGGAACTGATAAAAAATGATTTTTCAGATGCGAAAGTATATGTTAATTGCGGTTCTGGCGTTGACAAAAGAAGAAAGTATACTTTATTCACAAGTACGGATACTTATATCAAGGAAGGTATGGTTGAAATAACCATTTGTGCACCTATGAATAACATTACTAAAGATGAAGCAATGGATTTGCTTTATAAATACTCTGATTATTTTGAGGCTATTAAAGGAAAAAAAATAAGAGTTTTACGTATTGTGTTCTTTGAAAATGAAGAAGATTATCAAAAAATCGATGAGGGACAATTAAACAACTTGTTTTGGGAAAAGCGACTTGTAGTATGGCAATCATACGATGGAAGTTATCATTATAAATATTATCCGGACAATGATTAAAAAATACAAATAATTAGAAATGGAGAAATAGATATGGAAATTATTCAAAAGATAAAAAACAACGAAATACCACGTAAAAAAATAATAAAAAGTGCAATTATAGCTGTGATAGGGATAATTGTTGTTATAATCTGTTTACTTCATATAAATTCGGATTATAAATACATATTTGATTTTAAGCTCGGTGGTGTAGTAATTACAGGATATAAAATCGACCCTCTTGATACTCCGACTGATTTTGAAATTCCTTCTCATATTTATGGAATGAGGGTTAAGGGAATAGGCAAACGAGCATTTTATGGATATGATTTTACTAAAGTAACTCTTCCTGATGGTCTTGTTAAAATAGGAGATTGGTCATTTGAATGGTGTGCTTATCTTGAGGAGATAAATATTCCTGATAGTGTTAAAACAATAGGAGAAGGAGCATTCAGTTGCTGTTCAAAAATCAAATCAATATATATTCCTGATGGAGTTACCAGTATTGAGATGTATACATTCAATTCGTGTGGAAATTTAAAAGAAATAAGAATTCCCGATAGTGTGCAGAATATAGGTGCAGGTGCTTTTCAAACTTGTCGTAGCCTCGAAGAAATACATATACCCTATGGAGTAACAACGATATATACTGATACATTTAGGGGCTGTACCAACCTTAAAACTATAACATTACCTGATACTGTTACAGATGTTCCACCTGCAGGAAGTGCTTTTGACGAGAATACAGTGATCATATATAAGGGCAAGGCATATAGAATGTCTAACTATAAAGAAATGTCCCAGTTTGAAAGAACGGTTTGGGGGCTTTAGTCAAAAAACAAAAACCTGACAGTTATCTGTCAGGTTTTTTTCTGTATTTTTTAGTGTATGGTATAAGGCGTTTTGAAATAAGCGATGCTATGATACAGATAACAACATCCAATGGGATAAAAATGAGAAATCCCGAAACGATAATTGTTTTAAAACTCAAATCGGCGTTATCTGTAAAGAGATTTAAAATTATCACATAATAAATCATTCCGACAAGATATATAAGAAAAACGCCTATTATTGATGAAAGAAAAATCCTTTTAAAAGAGGGGTTTTCTTTTTTATGAACTAAATGCCCCACTATAAAGGAGCAAAGAACAAACCCTGTTATATACCCGAAAGACGGGTTTAAAACATAATGTATTCCCCCACCAGATGAAAAGACAGGAAGACCCAAAAGTCCCAAAAGAATATAGACTATAACACTTAAAGAGCCATAGTTTTTTCCGAGAAGAATTCCCGAAAGGATGACAAAAAACGTCTGCAAGGTTATCGGAACAGGAAATGCAGGGATTTTTATATATGCCCCTACTGCTATCAGTGCCGTAAAAAGCGCTGTAAGGCATAGCATTATGACTTTGTTCGTTTTACTCTTCATCAGAAAGTTCCTTTTTTCTTATACTTATCTCGCCTGACGAGATAATTCCCTCGCTGTTATCATCGTATTCAACGATAAGTCGGCAATTTTCATCTATTCCCTTGAGTAATGCAGGGGTAGTTCCCTTTGGAGAAATAATATTTATTTTCTCGCCTATCCACAAAAGTCTTTTCTTATAGTTTTCAAAATAAGAATTTTCTTCTATATTTTTATAATACTCTGAAAATCTGTCAAGAACGCCTGCTATAATGCGATTTTTTATATTCTTTTTTCTTTCAGGGAAGATATATCCTGCGATATTTTTTATATCATCAGGGAAATTATCCGAAGGGTTATAAACATTTATTCCGACACCGACAAAGGAATATTTCAAAGAATTTGTTTTTGCGTCAAAAGAGGATTCTGTGAGTATTCCACAGACTTTTTTATCAGAGATATAAATATCATTTACCCATTTGATATCAGTCTTTTCGCCCGAAATATCTTCTATTGTTTCAGCAACGGCAACTGCCATAGCAGTTGTTATTTTGGTTGTATCCTCGGGTGAAATGAAAGGACGAAGAAGAATTGTCATATAAATTCCTGTATCGGATGGAGAGAAAAAAGTTCTTCCAAGTCTTCCCTTTCCCATTGTCTGACTTCCAGAAATAACAACGGACCATTCGGGTTCGCCATTTTCAGCAAACTCTTTCATTCTGATGTTAGTTGAATCAATCAAGTCATAAATATGAAAAGAAAAAGGGATAGCTTTATTTAAAATATATTCTCTTATTCCGTTTTCAGAAATAACATCTTTTTCGTTCATTATTTTATTTCTCCGAGTATTTTTTTACGATACATAAGGGCTGCTTGTTCGGTTTTGTTATCACCGAATTCATAATAAACAACATCTTTAAGTTCATCAGGAAGATACTGTTGTTTTACATAATGATTGGGATAATCGTGTGGATAAAGGTAATGCTGACCTTTGACCGTAGCATCCTCGCCGTCAAAATGCTTATTCTGAAGATGACGTGGAAATTCACCTATAAGTCCTTTCTGAATATCATCAATAGCAGCGTTTATAGCATTATGACCACTATTTGACTTTGGTGATGTTGCAAGGAGAATAACTGCGTCTGCTATGGGAAGTCTTGCCTCAGGAAGACCTAATTGTAAAGCCGAATCAACACAAGCCTTTACTATCGGTATTGCTAAAGGATATGCAAGTCCTATATCCTCGGCAGCGATAACCAAAAGTCTACGACATATCGAGATAAGGTCGCCAGACTCTAAAAGTCTTGCTGCATAATGTATAGCAGCGTTTTCATCAGAACCCCTTATTGATTTCTGCAAAGCAGACAAAAGGTCATAGTGAGTATCGCCGTCTCTGTCATAACGCATATTACTGCGTTGTGCGAGTTCTTTTGCGAGCGAAAGAGGAACATAAACACCCTTTGGAGTTATATCTCCTGCTAAAACACAGAATTCAACTGTATTTATTGATTTTCTGACATCTCCACCACAAGCTCTTGCGATATATTCGCAGACACCATCGTCATAGGTTATAGTTGCGTTGACATCCTCTTCCATAAGTTTGAAAGCGCGTTTTACTGCTGGAACAACATCCTCTGCGATAACGGGCTTGAATTCAAAAACTGTTGAACGGCTGACAATCGCATTGTAAACATAGAAATATGGATTTTCGGTTGTTGACGCGATGAGAGTTATCTGTCCGTTTTCGATATATTCAAGAAGACTCTGCTGTTGTTTTTTATTGAGATACTGAATTTCGTCGAGATAAAGAAGAACTCCGTTTATGCCGTCTATTGTATCGCAATCTGCAATAATTTCTTTTATATCAGAAACCGATGCTGATGTTCCGTTGAGTTTATGAAGCTTAAGGTTTGTGTTTTCTGCAATAATACGGGCAATCGTTGTCTTTCCTATACCCGAAGAACCATAGAAAATCATATTGGGAACTCTTCCACTTTCAATAATTCTGCGAAGAGGTTTCCCTTCACCTATCAAATGCTTCTGACCTACTATTTCATCGAGATTTTTAGGTCGTATTCTGTCTGCAAGAGGAGTCTGCATAATTATCTCCTATCCAAAAAATTTTTCAAGTGCTTTATCAAGCGATTCTCGCCAGAATTTCCAATTATGTATACCTTCCCACATCTCAAAAGAATACGGGATTTCAAGAGTTTTGAGATGTTCTGCGTAATCTTTGTTCATCGAAAGAAGAAAATCATCTTCGCCACAGGAAAAATAGATTTCTGTTTTAAAGCCTGACTTTGAAAATTCTTCTGCTATAAAATAAAGATTATCGTTATCTGAAAGACTCTGTTCATTTCCTAAAACGGATATTTTTTCTCTTTCGGTAAAGGTTACATTATCGGTATCTTTCATAGCAGCTTTCACATCGCATACTGTTGAAAAGCCACCGATTTTAGAAAATTTATCGGGATTTCTCATTCCGATTTTAAAAGCACCGTATCCACCCATAGAAAGTCCCATTATAGCTATGTCTTCCCTTTTTTCAGAAAATTTGAAAATAGAAGAAACCATTTCGGGTAACTCTTCTGAGATGAAAGTATAATAATCAAGACCAAAAGCCATATCTGTATAAAAACTGCGCTGAACCTCAGGCATAACAAATGCAACATTATATTTATCTGAAAGTTCACGAAGATTGGCGTTTTCAAGCCAGGCAGCAGCGTTATCGCTCAAACCATGCAACAGATAGGCAACACGCGGAATGTTGCCGTTGGTGTCGGTCAATTTTCCGCGTGGTGTAATAATATTCAGATTTGTATCCATTCCGAGCGATTTAGAATAGATTGTCCCGTTAAACGAAGCCATTATTCGTAAAGAGGGAACTTAGCGCAGATTTCGTTTACGCCTGCACGGATTTCATCAGCCTTGTTTTCGAAATCTGTTGCACAGAGATAGATATATTCTGCGATTTTTTCCATTTCTTCAACACCGAGACCTCTTGTTGTAACAGCAGGTGTTCCTATTCTGATACCACTTGTTACAAAAGGCTTTTCAGGGTCGTTATGGATAGCGTTCTTGTTAACTGTGATGTATACTTCATCAAGACGATGTTCGAGTTCTTTACCTGTGATGTTGAAAGGACGAAGGTCAACAAGCATAAGATGGTTATCTGTTCCGCCTGAAACGAGGTTGAATCCTCTCTTAAGAAGACCGTCTGCGAGTGCCTTTGCGTTTTCAACTACTCTCTTACCATAATCCTTGAATTCGGGCTTGAGTGCTTCGCCGAAACATACTGCCTTACCAGCGATTGTATGCATAAGAGGACCACCCTGTGTTCCGGGGAAGATTGCTGAATTGATCTTCTTTGCGAGTTCTTCGCTGTTTGTGAGGATAAGACCGCCTCTTGGTCCACGGAGTGTCTTATGAGTTGTTGTTGTAACAATATCAGCGTAAGGTAC
>JAZNQY010000082.1:0-13447 GCA_045590375.1 Oscillospiraceae bacterium
TACCCCCACCCAACATAATAGGGCGAGAGTTCGCGGTGCCACCTATCTTTGCCGTAAATTATTTCCTTACGGCTTCTCTTTCGTCTCATTATAAAGACTTTCCGCTTTAACGGGCGAAACCCGACATCCCCTAATAACGCATTTTTAAACTACGCTTTCAGTTTGCTGCTCCGAAGTGTTATTCACAAAGGCTCTGCTGTGCGGTTCACACTACCCCGCACTCACTTTGAGTGAATCCCCTTGCTACTTCTCTTCATCACTGCATTTAAAATATTTATTTGATAATAACACAAATTATTTTTCTTGTCAACAGGATTTGAAAATTTTTGTTGTCATAATAAATGAATTTTAACCTTAAAATTTAGTCATAACATAGATTTTTGAAAAATAATTTTTTTTTGTTGCACGCTTACATACAACTTTTCAACAAAAAATCCCTTTTAATAGGAACGATTTTTCGCACTTTTTCAACTCAGTGTTGAAAATATTGTTTCACTGTATAAATAAATATACTATTTATAAATAACAAATTATTCTTGAAATTTAAAGAAAAATGTAGTATAATTACTTTAAGTTTTGATTTTAAGAATATGACGGGAGGATTTTTGAAAATGACATCATTCAATGAAGTATTTGAAAGCGTCAAGCAATACATCTTACAGGCCGAACTTATAACCTCCGTAGGCTATAATTCATGGATAAAAGGTCTTACTGCCGTTGAGCTTGAAAACGGAAATGTTGCCGTTCTCGGTATAAACCATGAATTTGCAAAGGATATAGTTGAGAGAAACTATACCGATGTTCTGGAAAGAGGCTTTTCAGAAGTAATGGGATTTCCCATTTCAGTAAAAATCATCGTTCAGGAAGATATGCGTAATGAAATGTATGCAGCCGAAAACAGAACAAACGAAATGAAAAATATCTTCGAGGGCGCCAAATATGAATACACCTTCGACACCTTCATCGTAGGAAGGTCGAATGAATTTGCATATGCCGCATGCACAGCCGTTGCAGGCGTTCAGCAGTCACCCAAGAATTCATCTGAACATTCGATATATAACCCTCTTTTCATCTATGGCCCTTCGGGACTCGGAAAAACACACCTTTTGACAGCCATAGCGCATGAATTCAATAATAATTTCCCCGGTTCAAACATTGTCTATGTTACGGGTGAAGCATTTACAAACGAGCTTATTGATTCTATCCATCAGAAGAAGGATACATCACAGTTCCACCAGAAATACCGTTCTGCTGATATTCTTCTCGTCGATGATGTTCAGTTCATAGCAGGTAAAGAGTCTACTCAGGAAGAATTTTTCCATACCTTCAACGACCTCTATAAAATGGGAAAACAGATAGTTCTTACATCTGACCGTCCTCCCCGTGATATTAAAACACTCGAAGACAGAATCAGGACAAGATGTGAATGGGGACTTATAGCAGACATTTCTGTTCCCGATTTTGAAACAAGAATGGCAATCATAAGAAGAAAGGCAGAGCTTTTACAGCTTACTATCCCCGATGAAGTTGCCGAATACATAGCGAATAAACTCAAAACAAATATCCGTCAGTTAGAGGGCGCTGTTAAAAAGCTCAAGGCTTCAAAGCATCTTCTCGGAACAAATATAACAATCTCAATGGCACAGAGCGTTATAAAGGACATTTTAACAGACTCACAGCCTATTCCCGTTACAGTTGAAAATATCATAACAGAAGTTGCAAACATCTATAATGTAACATCAGACGATATCCGTTCAAATAAAAGACAGCAGCAGATTTCGGTTGCGAGAAAGGTTGCTATCTATTGTATACGTGAGATAACAGGTCTTTCACAGGAAGCTATCGGAAAGGAACTCGGTGGAAGAGACCACTCTACTATCGTTTATTCACTCAATAATATCGAAGCTGCACTCAAAAAAGACCCTCATCTCAAAGAAAGCGTTGATGATATCATAAAAAATATCAAGGGTTAATTGTAAAGGCTTTTTGTGATAAATTTTATTCATTAAGCGTTTTTCCGTTACCGAGTGGTAGAGTTATTTCCTTGAAAAAATCGGAAACGATATGCCTGCACGGGCTCCGTGCCCACGCACAAAATATTTACTATAACAAATTCTATCGTTACCGAGCCATTTGTAATTTACAAAAACAAAGTTCGTAACGATATGTTCCGTGCGATCACGCACATTCAACAAGTTTTCTAAACTAACTCCACAAAAATTAAACTTTTCAACAAGGAAAAAAATGTCTGTTAGGTTCTGTTAAATAATGTTGAAAATAAAAAGAAAAAATTTTTCTTTATTTTACCGACATTTCTGACACCTTTAAACAGTTTCAACAGCCCCTACTAATCTCTACTAATCATATTATTTTTTTATAAAAAGATTTTCATTGTCACAAAAAAATGAACCACATTTTTCAACATAAAAAAATCAGATAAAGCGAGGTCAAATTCTATGTCAAAATTTACTTGTAAAAAATCAGAACTTTCATCTGCAATAGGAAATGTTTCAAGAGCAGCAGCATTCAAATCGACAATAACAGCTCTTGAAGGAATTAAAATTGAAGTAAAGGAAAACAAAATATGCCTTACAGGATATGACCTTGAACTCGGCATAACAACAGAAATCGAAGCTACCAACTGCGAAAAGGGTGCATTCATAGTAAACCCTAAGCTCTTTGCCGAAATGATAAGAAAGATGCCTGATGAAGAAGTTACTGTTGAAGTTGATTCAACACTCGCAACAAAAATCACAAGCAATAAAGCAGCATGTTCACTGACATCACTTCCTGCTGATGAATACCCTGATATTCCCGAATTCGACAAAGAAAAATCGCTTTCTATTCCCCAGCCCCTTTTAAAGAATATGATAGGTCAGACAATTTTTGCCGTTGCCGTTACAGACAATAAGCCTATTCTCACAGGTGAACTTTTTGAAATCGAAAACGGCGTTTTCAATCTCGTTGCAATAGACGGTTACAGACTTGCTGTAAGATCAGAACAGACAAACAATGAAGATTATTTCAGATTTGTCGTTCCAGCAAAATCACTCAAAGAAGTTTCAAACCTTATGAACGACGAAGAAGAAAATATGTGTAATATAATCACAAGCAGAAAACACATCATTTTCAATATAAACGGATATTCTGTATTTTCAAGACTTTTGGAAGGACAGTTCCATAACTACAAAGGCTCTATTCCCGAAAAAGCAACAACAGAAGTAATAGTTAATACAAGAGAAGTTATCAGCGCACTCGAAAGATGTATGCTTATTATTTCAGACAAGGCAAAAGCACCTGTTCGTTGTAACTTTGAAAACGGCGTTATGAAGATTTCATGTTCAACAGTTCTCGGAAAGGTAAACGACGAAATCGAAGTTGATTTTTCAGGAAACACAATCGAAATCGGCTTTAAGGGAAGATATTTCCTCGATGCTTTAAAGGCTTCTGAAACAGACAAGGTTAAATTCTGTATGACAGGTGGTCTTTCTGCGATGAAGATTTCTCCACTTGAGGGCGATAAATTCACATTCCTCGTTCTCCCTGTAAGACTTAAAGACTAAAAGAGGTTTTTTATAAATGGAAAAGATAGAACTTGAAATCAGAACAGAGTTTATCAAACTCGACAGCCTTCTTAAATTTGCAAACCTCGTTGAAACGGGTGGTATTGCAAAGGAGATTATTTTAGAAGGCAGAGTAAAGGTAAACGGCGAAACTTGTACAATGCGTGGAAAAAAGATAAGGGAGGGTGATGTTGTAACGGTTGAGAATTATGAAATCACCGTTTACAACGCTTAAAAGCTATGAGAATAACCCATCTTAAAATTGACGGCTTCAAAAATCTCAATATCGATATAGATATTACACCGACAGTAAATATAATCGTCGGTGAAAATGCAAACGGAAAGACAAATATCATAGAGGCTGTCTGGCTTGCAACAGGTTGCAGGAGTTTCCGTAATTTAAAAGACAAGGATATCGTTGACTTTGATAAAGACAGAGCAACCGTTGAAATAACATATAAAACAAGAGAAAGAGAAAACAAGATTTTATATGTCGTTGAAAAAAGTAATCCCAAGGATAAGAAAGTATACCTCAACGGCGTTAAGAAAAAAACTCTTTCTATGCTTTTCGGAAATTTAAGATGCATAATTTTCACACCCGATGACCTTGAGCTTTCAAAGGGTGGGCCCGAACACAGAAGAAACTTTATCGATATCTGTGTTTCACAGCTTAAACCCGTTTATATAATGCATCTTAAAAAATATAATGATGTTCTTTCACAGAGAAATACTCTTCTCAAAGAAATTCAGATGGGAAGAGGAGATGTTTCGCTTCTTGATATCTATGATGAACAGCTTATAGAACACGGAACAAATATTTCTCTGATGCGTGATGAATATTCTCATCTTTTGAGAGAATGTACAAAGAGAGTTTTCTTTGATATGTCGAGAGGGCATGAATATATGTCGCTTAAATATCAGTCAACTGTTTTTGATGATTTCAGAAATACAAAAATCGACGATCTTAAAGAAATTTACAGAGAAAAGCTCTTATCTGTCAGAGATGAAGATATGAAAATGGGATTTACAACCACAGGTATTCACAGAGATGATATCATAATAGAGGTAAATGACCTTAATCTTCGTGAATATGGCTCACAGGGACAGCAGAGGTCGATAGCTTTATCACTTAAACTCGCTCAGGCTGAAATACTCAGAAGACTTACGGGTGAAGCACCTATAATCCTCTTTGATGACGCTTTATCTGAAATTGATAAAAGACGACAGATTTATGTTATGAATGAAATTGCCGATATGCAGGTTATGCTTACCTGTTGTGACCCCATTGTAGCGCTTGATGCAAGAATAGGAAACCTTTATGCTATTCAGCGTGGTGAGGTTATTGAATTTATCGATAATTTAAAGAAAATGAGGGTTAAGCCTTACGGATGCGTTATAGATAATCTTGATGTTTCAAAGGTAAGAAAGCTTGACGAAAACAAATAGGAGATAAAAATGTATCTTCATTTAGGAAATAATATTGTTATTCACAGAAAAGAAATCATAGGCATTTTTGATATTGAAAACACCTCAACGGGAAAGATAACGAAAGACTTTTTGGCGAGGGCTGAAAAAAATAAACAGGTTATAAATGTTTCATATAAAATGCCTAAGTCTTACATTGTCTGTATTGATGAAAACAATAATCAGACAGTTTATATAACAAATATATCATCATCGACTTTAAAGAAAAGAGCGCTCGGAAACGAGGACAGCAGAGTCGAATATTTTGAGTTTAAAAAGAAAAGAAATATCAGTTTGTATTAACTGTATTTCAGAAGGACGGTCAGATAAAAAATGTCGGAAAATGTTATGAACAACACAAGTTATAATGCCAGTGAAATTCAGGTTTTAGAAGGACTTGAAGCTGTAAGAAAACGACCCGGAATGTATATCGGTTCATCGGGCCCTAAGGGACTTCATCATCTCGTTTATGAAATTGTCGATAATGCGATTGACGAAGCCCTGGCAGGATACTGCTCTGAAATCGTTGTCGAGATACTCCCTGATAATGTAATTCAGGTAAGCGATAACGGACGAGGAATTCCCGTTGATATTCACCCGACAGAAAAGATTTCTGCTGCAACAGTTGTATATACCGTTCTTCACGCAGGAGGAAAATTCGGTGGTGGCGGATACAAGGTCGCAGGGGGACTTCACGGTGTTGGTGCTTCGGTTGTAAACGCACTTTCAGAATACCTCGAACTTACTGTTAAGCGTAACGGAAAGGTTCATTTCCAGAGATTTGAGCGAGGAAATTATTCTGAACAGTTAAAAGTAATAGGCGATACAGACGAAACGGGAACAACCGTTAAATTCTTAGCTGACGCTGAAATCTTTGAAACAACAGAATATGATTATGAAACACTCTTAAAGCGTCTTCGTGAACAGGCATTTTTAAATGCAGGAATAAAAATCAATTTTTCTGACAAGAGAAATCCCGATGATATAAAGAGCGAAGTTCTTTATTATGAGGGTGGAATAAGAGAGTTTGTTGACCATATCCATAAAACTCAGGGTCTTGAAGTTCTGGGCGATAAGGTTATCTATCTTGAAGGCGAAGAGGGAACATCCTCTGCCGAAGTTGCTTTTCAGTATAACGACAGCTATAAAGAAATCATCCTTTCTTTCGCAAATAATATCCACACAGTTGACGGTGGTATGCACGAAACAGGATTTAAGAATGCTCTTCTCAAAGTATTCAACGACTACGGAAAGAAAAATAATCTTTTCAAAGACGAAACAAAGCTTGTCGGCGAAGATGTAAGAGAAGGTATTACTGCGATTATTTCTGTAAAACTTGAAAACTGTGAATTTGAAGGACAGACAAAGGGCAAGCTCGGAAACCCCGAAGTAAAACCTTTTATCGAAAATCTCGTTTATAACAAACTTATGTATTTCTTTGAGGATAATCCTGCAGTAGCAAGAGATATCTTCGACAAGGCTATGGATGCAAAGAAAGCGCGTGAAGCTGCTAAAAAAGCAAGGGAAACAGCGAGAAGAAAATCCGCGATGGAAAACGCTTCAATGCCCGGTAAACTTGCTGACTGTTCTGAAAGAGATATCGAACTCACAGAAATTTATATCGTCGAAGGAGATTCAGCGGGTGGTTCTGCTAAATCAGGAAGAGACAGACGCTATCAGGCAATTTTACCCTTATGGGGAAAAATGCTCAATGTTGAAAAAGCAAGAATAGATAAGGTTTACGGAAACGAAAAGCTTATGCCCGTTGTAACTGCACTTGGCACTTCAATCGGCGAGGATTTTGACCTTTCCCGTCTTCGCTATGGAAAAATCATCATCATGGCCGATGCCGATGTCGACGGTTCACATATCAGAACTCTTCTTTTAACATTTTTCTTCAGATATATGCGTCCTCTTATAACAAACGGAAATATCTATCTCGCTCAGCCACCTCTCTATAAGATTTCGAGAGGAAAGCAAGTCCGTTATGCATTCTCTGACGAAGAAAGAGACGAATATATCAGAGAACTTTCGACAGAAACACATTCACCCGACATTCAGCGTTATAAAGGTCTTGGTGAAATGGACCCCGAACAGTTATGGGAAACAACAATGAACCCCGAAACAAGAACTATGAAGCGTGTCGATATGGAGGATGCTGTTAAGGCTGACGAAATATTCACAATCCTTATGGGCGACAAGGTTCTGCCCCGAAAGGAATTTATAGAAAAGAACGCTAAATACGTTAAAAATCTCGATATCTAAAAGGAATTTAAAATGGAAAACGAAGTTAAAGAAAGCATTAAACTCACGGAGCTCCGTTATACAATAACCGTTGATGATTATGACAAGGCTTTTCATGAAGTTCAGAAAAAATTTGAATTCGGGCGAAATACAATCTTCACGGTTTTAGTAGGCATTATAGGGATTTTAAATCTTATAACTGCCATAAGTAAGTATCCCGATAACAACAATAATGTTATGCTTGTTGCTATCTGTATTGCTTTTATAGCGATACTCTGGGTGATGCCTTTTAAGAGAAGAAAAACTCTCCGTGAGGCGTTATCTACAATAGAAGATGACAGCTATGAAACAGAAATTTATGACGACAAGATAAAGATTTCTGTTGTTCCGAAAATCAATCCCGAAACAAACGAGCCTTTCGAGGTTTCGCCGAAAATAATATTCTATGAAACGGATTTTCCCTATGTTATAGAAATCCCCGATGAGTTTGTAATCTACATCAAAAAACAGATGTTTTATGTAATACCGAAAAGATTTCTTTCAGAAGAACAGATTGAAATTCTACGCAGGGAATTTTCAGAAAAAGCAAAGAAATTCTATCCCCAGAAATAAAAGAATAGGTGTGAAAAAATAATGTTTGATAACCCCAATCAGAAGATAATCCCCGTTGACATTGAAAAAGAAATGAAAACCTCGTTTCTTGATTATTCGATGTCAGTTATCGTGTCACGTGCTTTGCCCGACGTAAGAGACGGTTTAAAGCCCGTTCACAGAAGAATTTTATACACAATGTATGAAGCAGGGCTGACCCCCGATAAAAAATACCTTAAATGCGCTGCAACCGTCGGTGATGTTTTAGGTAAATACCACCCCCATGGTGACGCATCTGTTTATGACGCACTTGTTCGTTTAGCGCAGGATTTCTCTCTTCGTTATCCCTTGGTTGACGGACACGGAAACTTCGGCTCAATAGATGGTGACCCTGCCGCTGCTTACCGTTATACAGAAGCTAAGATGGCAAAAATCTCGATGGAAATGCTTTCTGATATAAATAAAGAAACAATTCCATACACAAGAAACTACGATGACAGACTTAAAGAGCCTGTTGTTCTCCCCTCTCGTTTTCCTAATATCTTGGTAAACGGCTCGACGGGTATTGCCGTTGGTATGGCGACAAATATTCCCCCTCATAATTTAGGCGAAGTTATTGACGCTATCGATTATGTTATAGATAACCCCGATGCAACACTCGACGAACTTATGCAGCATATCAAAGGACCCGACTTTCCCACAGGCGGTATTATCATGGGAAGAGCAGGAATAAGAGCTGCATATGCAACGGGCAGAGGAAAAATAACACTCAGAGCCAGAACTTCAATAGAAGAAATCAAGGGAAGAGAATGTATTATAGTTCACGAAATTCCCTATATGGTAAACAAGGCAAGACTTGTTGAAAACATCGCTATGCTTGCCAAGGAAAAGAGAATTGAGGGTATTCATCATATCAACGATGAATCGGGCAGAGACGGAATGAGAATCTGCATCGAACTTAAAAAGGATGCCATAGCTCAGATTGTTCTCAATAAACTTTTCTCATATACTCAGCTTCAGGATACTGTCGGCGTTATTATGCTTGCTCTCGTTGACGGCGTTCCTAAGGTTTTATCACTCAAACAGGTTTTAGACGAATATATAAAATTCCAGATTGAAGTTATCAGAAACAGAACAATGTTTGACCTTAAAAAGCTTCGTGAAAGAGAGCATATTTTACAGGGTCTTAAAATTGCTGTTGATAATCTCGATGAAGTAATAAAAATCTGTCGTACATCTAAAAATCAGCAGGAAATCAAAGACAGACTTATGGAAAGATTCGGTCTTTCAAATATTCAGGCAGATGCTATTGCGCAGATGCGTCTTTATCAGCTTTCTAATATGGAAAGACAGAAGATTTTAGACGAACTCGCTGCTATCGAAGCTAAAATTGCCGAACTCGAAGGAATTCTCGCCGACGAAAGAAAGGTTCTTGAAATCATAAGAGAAGAACTTATGAAAATCAAGGAAAAATACGGCGACGAAAGAAGAACGGGCATTGAAAATGTTTCTGGCGAAGTTGACATTGAAGACCTTATCGCAGAAGAAACAAGCGTTGTAACATATACAAACATAGGCTATGTAAAGCGTCAGCCACTTTCTATGTATAACACACAGAACAGAGGTGGAAAGGGCGTTTCGGGAATGAAGCGCAGAGAAGAAGACTATGTTGAGGATATGTTTGTAGCGTCAACCCACGACTTTATTCTCTTTATCTCGAATAAGGGAATAATGTATAAGATGAAATGCTATGAAATCCCCGAAGGCTCAAAACAGTCGAGAGGAACAAATATTGTGGGACTTCTCCCTCTTTCCGAGGGCGAAAAGATTGCCGCTATGCTTAAAACATCGGATTTTGACGAAGGAAAGTTCGTTGTTATGGTTACTAAAAACGGCAAGATTAAGAGAACTCCCCTCTCTGCTTATAAGAATGTAAGAAAGAACGGTCTTATTGCCATTGGTCTTGACGAGGGCGATGAAATCGCAGGAGTAAGAATGACCGAGGGTGAAAACGAACTTATCGTTGCAACACATAACGGAAGAGCGATAAGAATAGGCGAAAAGCAGATCCGTTCAATGTCAAGAACAGCACACGGCGTAAGAGCGATAAAACTCCGTGAAGGCGACTATGTTGTTTCTATGGCAAGAATAAGAGAAGGCGCAACTGTTCTTACTGTTACTGACAAGGGTAACGGAAGAAGATGTGAAATCGACTCTTACAGAGTTCAGAACAGAGGTGGATATGGACTCCTCAACTACAAGGCATCCGACGAAAAGGGCTATGTATGTGGAATTAAGGTTGTCGATGAAGAAGACGATATCATTATGATTTCGACAGAGGGTATCATCATAAGAATAAGAGCCTGTGATATAAGAGTTATGGGCAGATACGCAACGGGCGTAAGACTTATGAGGGTAAACGGCGACAACAGGGTTGTTTCATTCACCCGTGCCGAACACGACGAAGAAGCTGAACTTGAAGAGGTTGAACAGCTCTCCGACGAACAGGCAAAGGCTCAGGAAGATTCTGCTAAGGCTGAAGAAGCAAACGAGGTTATCGAACCTGATGTTGCCCCTGATGATGAGGATACTGAAGAATAAAAATAATCCCCCACATTAGTGCGATAGTCGTATAGAAGTATTAAAAGCCACTTTTGATGTTGATGTCAAAAGTGGCTTTGCGTTGCTTATGACGTTGACTTTTTATATCAACAATGCTATAATTGACTGACAGATAAATTTGAATTTGTGGAGTGTGTCAAATAATGACAATCAAAGAAATATGTGATATATTAAGAGCAGAATTATATGATAACGGTTTTGAGTATGGCTTTATTGTGGATGGTCAAAAATACAAACCTAATATGAAAGACGGTTTTGATAATGAATACTATCTTCTTGCAAAAACTATTTCTATTGTTCAAGAGCCTTCGGTTACATGTAAAGAAAAAATCGGCACTTGTGTAGATACCGTCTTAGTAATGAAGTCAATACTTGATAAGCTGAATATCCAAAGCAAAATTTGGCTTCTATACAACAAGAAGAAAAATAAAGTACATACGATATTGACATTTGAAACCGAACACAAAATCGTATATTTGGAGCTCACCCCGCAATCCTCTAAATCGTGGTATGGTCAGGAAATACTGTATTCAAGCGAACAAGAGCTTATGCAAGAGTACGAAGATAATGGTTATGATATTTCTGATGTTACAAATTTGATTACAGTTGGACAGCGACCATACTTTTTGCTAGACAAATTAAAATAACAAATTCCAATTTGCCGAACTAAATATAAAATAAACTCCAGAGAAGACGTTTCTTCTCTGGAGTTACTTCTTTATGGCTACCGCCCTTTTCGTGGGGGATATTTTTATCTCAGTTTAAAAAATCAACTATATTTGTAACAACGCCACTTTTAACTATATCAATAACAGCATAAGAGGGTAATTTTTCATCTCTTGGCTGAGAGAGTGAACCGGGATTTAAAACATAGATTTCATTCTCACTGTCATAATATGAAAAACGCTCGTGGGTATGCCCGAAAAGAACAATACTTGCTCCCTGAGCCTTTGCCTCTTTTAAAATAGTTCCTATTCCGAATTTTACTTCAAGCATATGACCATGGGTTGCATAGATTTTTTTGTCGTGGTCTGCCTCGATAAGAAGTGACATAGGTGCGCCGGAACGGACATCGCAGTTGCCCCTTACATAACGCAGGTCTATCTCGGGATAAGCCGTTTTTACCATATCTGCTTCACATTCACCGTCACCCAGATGAATGAACATATCGGTTGTTTTCTTATGCTTTTCAACAACATCAAAAAGACTGCTCGCTTTGCCGTGAGTGTCGGAAAAAACAATAATTCTCAAATCACAAATTCTCCTTTAAAAAATATACTGTAATATACAAAAAAATTTTAGCATATATTTTAATTGAATTCAAGGAGGATTTTTTCTATGAACAATTCTAATATGGACGCTCTGATAAAGGTTGTAAGCGCAAAACTCGGCGTTCCACCCGAACAGCTCAAAAAGGAACTTTCAGAGGGAAAATTCGATAACGCTATGAAGAATATGTCGCCTTCTGACGCTATGAAATTCAATATGGCGCTTAAAAATCCACAGATGGTTCAGCAGATGATGTCAAGCCCTGAGGCAAAAGCGCTCTATAACAAACTCACAGGAAAGGGGTAAATTAAAATCGACGATTTAATGGGAAAAATAAACGAAATCCTTTCCGATAAAGAGAGTATGGAACAAATAAAAAAACTCGCTTCTATGATGGGTATGTCGGGGGAAAATGAAGCTCCCCCACCACCCTCACAGTCGCTTCCTGTGGGGGATGATATGCCCGATATTTCGAAACTTATGATGTTTTCACAGATGGCAAAAAATATGACGGAAAACGATAAGAACACCTCGCTTCTTGTTGCTTTAAAACCTCATCTTTCAGAGGAAAGACAGCATAAAACCGACAAGGCGATAAAGTTTTTAAAGATGATGAATCTTATCTCTTTTGCAAAAAATTCGGGGATTTTATCAGAGTTTGAAAATATGATTTAAGGGGGAATTTTCTTATGGCGTCGAGAAACTATACAAGAGAAGAAATGATGGCTATGCAGAAAGACGCCGAAAGAAGAGTCAGAGAAATGCAGGAAAGGTCAAAAAGTTTAGTTTCAAATGACCCTCAGCCGACAGTTCCTCAACCTCAGCCTCCACCCCCTCCCCAAACGAAACCACAACCCATACATAACGAAACCCACGCAAACAAAGGCTTTTTAGAGGGGATTTTCCCCGATATAAAAATAGACGAAGAAAAAGCGCTGATTATATTCTTACTTATAATCCTTGCGAGAAACGGCGCCGATATGAAGATGCTTTTAGCTTTAGGCTACCTTCTGATGTAGTTAATATAGACATTAAAAAGCATTTTTTTTTGGTACAAAGTACTTAGAGGATTTAAACAAAAAAATCTTGACCGAAAAAGGTATATATTGTATAATATATCTGTATAGTTCTGCGAATTTTGCAGACTTTCAGAAAATCTAAAAGAAAACGAGGTAAACAAAATGAAGTTCGGACACTTTGACGACACAAGAAAAGAATATGTCATCACTTCCCCGAGAACTCCTTATCCCTGGATAAACTATCTTGGAACACAGAGCTTTTTCTCACTTATTTCAAATACAGCAGGTGGATATTGTTTCTATAAGGACGCACGTCTTAGAAGAATCACAAGATACCGTTACAACAACGTTCCCATAGATATGGGAGGAAGATATTTCTACATAAACGATAACGGAACAATCTGGAACCCCGGCTGGTCACCCGTTAAGACAGAGCTTGACGCTTATGAATGTCGTCATGGTATGGGTTATACAGTTATCACAGGTAAGAAAAACGACCTTAAAGCAGAAGTAACATTCTTCGTTCCTCAGAACTATGACGGTGAAGTTCAGCAGGTTGTTCTTACTAACGAAGGAAATTCTGACAAGACATTCAGCCTCTTCTCATTCGCTGAATGGTGCCTCTGGGATGCTCAGGACGACTGCACAAACTTCCAGAGAAACTTCTCAACAGGT
>JAZNQY010000083.1:0-14592 GCA_045590375.1 Oscillospiraceae bacterium
GCAATAGCAGTCAAGTTCGGTGGTGACTTTGTAGTTTCAGGCGCATCAACTATCGCAAAGGCAATCGGATGGAGCGATACTTTAATCGGTCTTACAATCGTTGCGATGGGAACAAGCCTCCCCGAACTCGTAACATCAATCATCGCTGCTAAAAAGGGTGATGTTGATATGGCAGTCGGAAATGTAATAGGTTCAAACGTCTTCAATATCCTTCTTGTTTTAGGCGTTTCCTCGGCTATAAGCCCCGTAGCGCTCATAACAGAAAATATAATAGACATCGCAGTTCTTATAGGATTTACACTTATAACCTATGTATTCTGTATAACAGGAAAGAAAATCAGTCGCATAGAAGGTGCTATAATGGTCTGCCTCTATGCAGGTTATACAGCTTACGCTATCATAAGATAATATGAAAAATAACTTTATAATCGTCGGTGCAGGAGATTTTTCAGAAAAAATCTTCTCCCGTAAAAAAGATGATTTTATAATTGCTGCCGACGCAGGTTTTTCTCATCTTTCTTCAATAGGAGTAATTCCCGATATGGTAATCGGAGATTTTGATTCTTTGGGTGAAATTCCATCACACCCCAATATAAAAAAACTCCCCGTCATAAAAGATGACACCGACATAATCTCATCGGTAAGAACATCGCTCGGTATGGGTGCAGAAACAATCTGTATCTATGGCGCTACGGGTGGAAATAGATTTGACCACACCATAGCAAATATCCAGACCTTGCAGTTCATAGCAGAAAATAACGCCATAGGATTTATCATTGATAAAGATTTTACCATGTGTGCCTTCAAGAATAAAACCCTTGTTTTCGATGATAGTTTCAAAGGAACATTCTCTCTTTTCTCGCTTTGCAGTAAAGCAGAAGGTGTCAATATCAGAGGGCTCTCTTATGAGGCTGAAAACATTGTTTTAACGCCCGATTTCCCTTTGGGAGTAAGTAACTCATTCAAGGGCGAAACGGCTGAAATATCAGTGAAAAACGGCATTCTGACAGCAATCTGGTATGAAAACAGATTTCCCGATATAAAATAATGGTGATTTTATGACAGATTTAATAGACAAATTCAAAGAAGGCTGGTTAGATGAAGACCCTCGTGTCGTCTTTGCAGTTTTAGCAGGAATAGCAGCCTTCATAATCCTCAACATTCTTTTAAGCAAGTCAAAGAAGAAGCTGTTAAGACTTAAACAAGAAGCTATCGACAATAACACAGTCTTAACAGGAAGGCTCAAAAGTTCTTACCATGACAGAGACACCAAATCCCATAACGATTACAGAGGTCGTTATACATATCAGACTCCCGATGGTGACGAAAGAGAATATGTCGTATCCCTTTCCTTCCCACCTCCTGATAAACTCGAACTTTATCCTAAAAGTTCTTCAGCAAGAAAAGTTTTTTCCGATTATGATGAAAGAGAAGGCTTCGGTGTTTCAGCAAACGCAATAGCAGGAATTTTAGTCTGTGTCTTACTTCTTTTTATAACAGGATATATCGGCTCTTAAAAACAGAAAATCCGAAAAGGAAAATTTCCTTTTCGGATTTTTTTAATTACAATAGTAAATAAGATGTGACCTTATTCCCGAAAGCATTTCTTTGTAAAGCTCCGTTGCCGAATCAATAGGCAAAGTCATAAGGGTATCATTTAAAAACGCATTGAAAGCGATGTCAAGGTCTTTTTCCTTTGCAGCCTTCATAAGTATCTTCTGATTTGAAATCTGTCTTGCAGCAAGTATCATCAGTTCCTCAGGAAGTTCGCCCGAAACAACAGGCTTGACACTATTTTTCGAGATAAGCGCATTTGTCTGAACAATAGCGCCCAAAGGAAGATTTGAAGCCTGGCCTTTGTTTACAGCATCAACATTGGTAACAAGATTTTTCATTCCCATAAGGGCTTTTATCTGGTTTACAACATCTGTTCCTGCATAACCTGTTTTAAGTTCACTTTCGCCATTCATAAGTTTCTTTGCGGCGTCAGCAAGTTCAAGTTTTCTGCGTTTCATGTAATTCGAGTTCATCATACCTATCTTCCAGTTCTGCGCATTCTTCTGCGTTGAAAGATACCATGGTGGACAACATTCTGCAACATGACGGTCATCAGCAGCACTGATTGCATTGTATCTCATAAACATATCAAACTTAACAAGGTTTCCCGAAGCTAAAGGATTATTCTTGAATTCGTTTGTATGCTTTTCATATCCCATTTCAGAGAAATTCTTGTTGAACTTTGAATAGATATCCATAACATCTTCGCCATTGTAATAAATTTCGGTGAAGAATGAAAATCCGTTTATACCAACAAGGTTTGTCTTTATCTCTCTTCTGTGAACTCTGGGAAGATTAGATTCCTTCGAAACAAAATCAGCGATAAGTTCCATCGAAGAAAAAGGCTCATTTGTAGAACCAAAAGCCTTTATCTCAGGGAAAACATCATATAATGTCATAAGACATATATTCATAGGATTAGTAAGATTTATAACCCATGCATCAGGACATTTTTCCTTTATCGCCTCTGCTATTTTTATGTATGAAGGAATTGTTCTTAATCCCCTTATTATTCCGCCGGGACCTGCATTTTCAGCCGAACTCTGAACAATGCCGAACTTTTCAGGAAGATAGATGTCATTTATCTTTTCATCAAGCGTACCCTCAGAAATCGAGAGTATGACAAAATCAGCATCCGTAAGTGCATCTTCTATTGTATCCGTTGCAATATAAACAATATCACTCTTATTTGTTTCCTGTTCACGCATCTTGTTTCCGATAACTTCATTTGTAAGGGAAAGCTGCTTGTCAGTATCGTAAAGCATAACAGTGCCCTCAAGTTCCTCACCCGAAAGCGCACTTATAAACTGCCAGCCGAAATTCTGTGAACCTCCACCTATATATGCAATTCTGATTGATCTGTTGTCAGACATAATTTTTCTCCATTCGTTTGTTATAATAATATTATTCTATATTTTACCCGATTTGTCAAGTGTAAAAAAGAAAAGCGACACTATAAAGTGTCGCTTTAATATGTAATATCCTATTAAAAATTATTCCTTTACACCACCGAGGGCAACGCCTGCTACTATATATTTTGACAGGCAGCAGTATGCAATGATAAGGGGTACGACTGAAATTGCGATACCACAGTAAATCTTACCATAGTCAGTTGCAAGTCTGTCAGATGAGAGCTTCTTGATCATCATAGGAAGTGTCATCTTCTGATAGCTTGTGATAATCATACTAGGTGTATAGAAGTTGTTCCAGTTTGCAATGAATGTGAAGATAGCCTGAACACCGAGAGCGGGCTTGATCATAGGAAGACCGATTGTTACGAATGTTCTGAGTTCTCCACAGCCGTCAATACGAGCAGCTTCCACTATTTCGAGCGGGAACGATGATCTGATATACTGTCTCATGTAGAAAACAGTTGCAGGTGCAGCGATCGCAGGAATGATAAGGGGAAGGAAATTGTTGTAAAGATCGATTGCAAGCATGAACTTGATGAAACCAACACCAGATACCTGTGTAGGTACCATGAGAACTGCAAGGATGAATGTTGTTGCAGCATCTCTGAGTTTGAAATCGTAAACACAAAGACCATAAGCTGTAAGTGCTGAGAAGAATACGCTGAGAATTGTTGCAGAGATAGTGATGATAGCACTATTCTTGTAACCAACGAAAGCGTCGAATGTTCTCTTCATTTCAGGTGTTGAAAGGTTCTTGATGTTTTCGATAAGGTGTGTGCTGGGGATAAGTGATACCGAACGAGAAATCTGTCCGTGATCTCTTGTTGCGTTAACTACAACGATAACGAAAGGAAGAAGACAGATGAGTGTAAGGAGAATGCAAAGTATAAAGATTATAGCAGATTCGAATCTGATAAGGTGTGTATAGTTTGCATTAGCCTTATTTGCTTCATAAGTCTTTTTATATTCTTTTTTGTTCATTAGAATCCGCTGCCTCCCTTCAGTTTCTTAGCTTCCTTACGACGACGCTTCTTTTCTGCCAATTCGTCCTTGTCAGAGTTGATGTAGAACACGATTGCGCCGAGGATGCCTGTGATAACAAAGAGGATAATGGAGGCTGCAGCCGAACGACCATAGTCTCGGGTTGCGCCCGAATATCTTTCAAAGATGTAAATCGCGATTGTTCTTGTGTATTCGTCGATATCAGTACCCTTATTGAAGAGATAAGGAATATCGAACATCTGAAGACCACCGATCATTGATGTGATACCAACGTAAACGAGCATAGGTCTGATTGAAGGAACTGTGATGTGAGCAAATACCTGCGCACTGTTAGCACCGTCGATCTGAGCTGCTTCGAATAAGCTGGGGTTAATACCCATGATTGAAGCCATAAGCATTACCATGGTATTACCGAACCACATCCATGCGAGGATGAATGAAACAATTCCACGTTTAATCTGATATGTCTGAAGGAATGTAATTGGTTCCTGAACCCAACCCCACGAGAGAAAGAGCTGGTTAACAGGGTTATATTTTGTTTCACCGAAAAGTGAAAGGAAAAGTGTTGCTACTGATGCAGCTGTAATGATATTAGGCATATACATTACTACTTTAAAGAATCCCTTGCCAGGTACATGAAGTCTGTTATCTGTAAACCATACAGCTAAAAGAAGTGATAATGCGATCTGGGGGATAAAGTTACAAATCCAAAGGATTAATGTGTTGCCGATAGCCTGGAAGAACTGCTTTCTTACGGGGCTGTCAACAAAAAGAAGGTCCTTGAAATTCTCAACGCCAACAAAATACATTTCAGCGTCAACGGCTGTACCTGTTGCACGATATGTACTAACTACGAATGTATAGATAAGTGGGTAAAGTGAGAAAATGAAGTAAACCAGAAAGAAAGGCAAAATGAACATATATCCGTACTTAGCATAGCTGAGTTTACGGATTCTTCTGTTTGCCGCTGAAGCCATCATATTCACGCTCCTCAAATGGAAGTATTAGGGTAAAAAGTACACTTTACGGGACAGATTACTCCGTCCCGTAACGCGTATATTTAACTTATTCAGTTATTGACTATTATTCCAATTACCAAGCAAGGTCAGGAAGAGCAGCCTGTACGTTATCTGTGAATGCCTTAACAGCATCGTCGATTGAAGCGTACTTACCTGTAGCGTAGTCAACCATTACAGGGTTAAGAGCTGACTTAACTGTACCGTCGTATTCACCGATGTTCATAGCGGGAACTACGTCAGCAGCAGGTGCGAAGAATGCGTAAGAATCCTGTCCGCCGAGGAGGGGGTTCTTGTAGCCGCCTTCAGCAACGATGTTCTTAACAGCTTCCTTGTTGTTTACGAATGTACCTGTTTCTCTTGCGAAGTGTGTCATTGTTTCTGTATCAGCACAGAAGTATCTGATGAAGTCAGCAGCGAGGTTGGGGTTGTCAGTTGTTGATGAAACTGCAAGCCATGTACCGCCCCAGTACCAACCAGCAGGGCCTGTTGTGATGTTCCAGAGACCGTATGAAGGACCGTCTACGCCGCCAGCTGCGTCGATGAGGATACAACCTTCAAGACCCCAAGTTGTTGTGAACATACCCATTGTTGTGCCGTCGATTCCACGACCATACCATGAAGCATCCCATGTCTGAGCGTTTGTATCGATGTAGCCGTTGTCAGCGAGTGTCTTAGAGAGTTCAAGGAATTCCTTAACTTCGTCTGTAACTACGAACTTGTTGTCAACAACCCAGTCCTGTGTACGAGCTGCTGAGAATACCTGCCAGATACCACCGAGAGCAACTGACATTGTGCACTTACCGCCTGAAGCCTGCTTAACTTCTTCAGCTGTAGCAAGGTATGTGTCCCAATCCTTAACCTTAGCCTGCATTTCTTCAGGTGACTTAACGCCGAGGTACTGATCAGCGAGGTCTGTTCTGTAAGCGTAAACTCCGGGTGAAGCCTGCATTGAAACAGCCTTAAGAACGCCGTCAACTGTACCGATAGCCATTGTGTAATCGTAAGCGTTAGCGAATTCATCTTCTGAGATACCTACGTCAGCGAGAGCGCCAGCGTATGAAGAGTTGAGGAATGTGAGAGCGAAGTCAGCTTCGAGAGCGAATACGTCGAGGTCATCGCCTGATTCCATGTAGTTCTGGAAGTAAGGTGTAGCTTCACCACCACCAACACCGAATACTACGGGGTTGTATGTTACGCCATCGGGAAGAGGCTTAGCAGCTGTGTAAACTGTTTCACCCCACTTAACGGGAACTTCGTCGTTCCAAGACATAACTGTGAGCTGGTCACCTGTGTCTTCGGGAGCAGCAGCATCTGTTGTAGCGGGTGTGTCACCGCCGCCAGCAGTTGTGTCTGCAGGTGTGTTGCCTTCTGTCTTTGTACAGCCGGCGAGTACTGTAGCTGACATAGCGAGAGCAGCTACGAGTGCAAGATTCTTCTTGAGATTCATGATAACTTCCTCCTTAATAATATATTATATTATTCTTCTTCGATAATATAATAGATGTGAGTTATATATTTATCACTGTGAGCCGTTTACCCACAATGTAAATACCATAGTGATTTGTGATTTCGCATAAATATAGCGATATCTTTTGTCAAAATTAAATATACAACCTAAGGGGTCCAATGTCAATAGTTTTTGGGAGCCAAACCGTCAACTTTGTGACATCTGCACAATGATTTAGTGACCTTTTACACATTATGACCACAAAATCATCACAAAAAAGCAAATGTAAATCGTTTTCAGTGCTTTTACAGTTTTTTGCTTTATACAAAATAAACAAAAACGCCACTAGTTTGGGTTAAGATGTATTAACCCGATTTATATCAGCTTCTGGGAATCTTTCTGAGGAAACCCTCATAGATGACTTTTGATGAAATTCTGTTTGCTATCGTTTCAAAATCCTGAGGTTTAAGTTCTTCGGGCTTGTTTATCATAGGAGCAATACCACTGTCTTTAAGGACGCTCCCTACAAAATGAGTACATACATATTTGTCCTTCTGTCTGAATGATATTCCTATGTATCTGAAAATAACGCCGAATATATCATATGAAACCCTGTGCTTGTTTTCTTCAAACCACTGAAGAACTCTGCAAAGTTCGTCATACTGCTTGTCCGTAACGGCAAATTTGTATACACGGCATTTTGCCCTGTTGTAAAAAGAAAAGAAATCCCCATCCTTATCCTCAACAACAAACCCTGCGATAAACGGGTTATACCATTTCTTTCTTCCGAAAGAATACATTCTGTCGAAGTTTTCATCAAGACTCAGCATAACATGGCTATACTTATAGTCGTTGAACTTCTTGATAATTTTCGACCAGGTTGTCCCCGTATGAGTTAAAATAAGGTATATGTTTTTCCCCAAAATCATCACACCCCTCTGATATTAGGCACATTGTACCATAACAAAGGGGCATTGTCAATTAAATTTGTGTGAATTATATTTCCTCTTCTGTAAATTCTTTCTTTATATATTATAATAGTATAGGACAACATATCTCCCTAATAAAATGTTATATATTTTTATCGGGGAGATTTTTTATTATGTTTGCAGAACTTTTCATCGAAGCCATTTCAGGAATGCTGTGCCTTGCTTTGCATATCGAAAACAAGAACCTTTTTCCGAAACCCCTTTCAGCGAAAGAAGAAAAAGAATGTTTCGAGCGTATGTCAAAAGGCGATAAATCGGCAAAAAACAAGATTATCGAGCATAACCTCCGTCTTGTTGCACACATCATCAAAAAATACGGAACAAACATAAAAGAACAGGAAGATTTCATTTCAATAGGAACAATAGGGCTTATAAAAGCAGTTTCAACGTTTGATTACAACAAAGGAACACGTTTTGCAACCTACGCATCCCGTTGTATAGAAAACGAAATACTCATGACCTTCCGTGCTCAGAAAAAATACGCAGGAGATATAAACCTCGATGAACCGATAGAAACCGACAAGGATGGAAACCAGCTCACCCTTATGGACATCATCTCAGATGACGACAGCATTTTAGACAAAATCGACCTCAACATAAAGTCTGAACAACTCTATGAATTTTTAGGAAAATGCCTTTCAGAACGAGAACTTACGATAATCGCTCATCGTTATGGTCTTTTCGGGCATAAAGCGATAACCCAGCGTGAAGTTGCCGAAAAACTCAACATTTCCCGTTCATATGTTTCAAGAATAGAGAAAAAAGCACTGTCATCACTTAAAAAAGAATTCGACCATTCAACCATTTCGGGCAGTAAAAAACGCAGGACCTGAATAAAGTCCTGCGTAAGATTTTATGCCAAAGTTTTTCCTTCAAATTCAACTCTTCTCTTGATATCCTTCATAAGAGTGTCAAACTGTTCGGGGTTGAGTGACTGTGCACCGTCGCAAAGTGCCTTTTTAGGATTGTTATGAACTTCAATCATAAGTCCGTCAGCACCAATAGCGATAGCTGCCTTTGAAAGAGGTTCAACCATCCATGAAATACCTGCTGCATGGCTGGGGTCAATGAAAACAGGAAGATGAGTGAGTTTCTTCAAAATCGGAACAGCTGAAATATCAAGAGTATTTCTTGTTTTTGTTTCAAATGTTCTTATTCCTCTTTCACAGAGAATAATGTTGTTGTTTCCACCCGACATAATGTATTCAGCACTCATAAGAAGTTCGTCAATTGTGTTTGCAAGTCCTCTTTTAAGGAAGATAGGCTTGTCTGAATGTCCAAGTGCTTTTAAGAGTTCAAAATTCTGCATATTTCTCGCACCAACCTGAATAACATCAACATCAGCGAAAAGGTCAAGTGTGTTTATATCCATAATTTCTGTTACAATAGGAAGTCCTGTCGCCTTCTTAGCTTCAAGAAGAAGTCTTATTCCTTCACCATGAAGTCCCTGGAATGCATAGGGTGATGTTCTGGGTTTGAAAGCGCCACCTCTTAAAAGTGATGCACCACTCGCTTTGACATCGGTAGCAACTTCCTTCATCTGTTCCTCTGATTCAACAGAACAAGGACCTGCGATTACTGAGAATGTTCCACCACCGATTTTTCTTCCACCTATATTTATAATAGTATCATCGGGATGCATTTTTCTGTTTGCAGCCTTATAGCTTTCTGAAATTCTCTGAACAGTATCAACTATTTCATAATGTAAGAAATCCTCAGGAATAAGATGGCTTGTATCACCGATAAGTCCTACGATAGTATGCGAAGCACCACCTACAACCTGAGTTTTAAGACCCATTTCGGATATCTTTTCAAGAAGTTCGTCAACCTTTTTTACTTCAGGATTATTTTTAAGTATAAGTACCATTTGTTTTTCTCCTTTAATAATTTTGTGTAGTAGATTATACAGCCTTGTTATTTATTTGTCAATAGTTTCGCAAAAAATTTCAGACCATCTTTCACATAAAACGACGGTCTGAAACAACATGATTTATGCCTTTTTGATCTGTGCAAGACAGTTAGGGCAGATATACTTGCCCTTGAAATCCACAACATCTTCCCCTTCTCCACAGAAAGTACATGCAGAACGGAATTTTTTAAGGATAATTGTATCCTTGTCAACATAGATTTCAACAGAATCCTTTTCTGCAATATCAAGAGTTCTTCTGAGTTCTATGGGAAGGACAATTCTTCCGAGTTCGTCTACTCTTCTTACAATACCTGTCGATTTCATCCGATATTCCTCCTGGTTTTTCAAAAAAATCATCGGAACAACAAATTACTTCATCGTTCCATATTATACCTGTTTATTATACAATATTATCTTTATTTTGTCAAATGATATCGTTCGACAAAAAGCCCGATTTTTCGGCTTTTAACAGAAATTTTACATTTACAGAAAGTGGTGTTTTCATTGCTTAACTATATCTTTGCCATACTAATCATATCAGCCTTTATCTCAGGAATTATAAATGGAAATATCGGTGATGTTTCAGAAGCAGTATTGACAGAAAGCGTAAACGCCATCGACCTCGGAATTTATATGTTAGGTGCTATGTGCGTCTGGGGAGGGGTTATGCGTGTCGCCGAAAAATCAGGTATAACCGACATTTTATCAAAGTTTTTCTCGCCATTCCTCAAAGTTGTATTCAAAGGAATAGACACAAAAGGAAAAGCCTTTTCTGCAATATGTATGAATATAACAGCAAACCTTTTAGGTCTCGGAAACGCAGCAACACCATTCGGAATTGAAGCTATGAAAGAACTTGAAAAAGAGGATGACTGTAAAGAAACAGCAAGTATAAATATGATTATCTTTGCAGTAATAAACACAGCGTCATTCACGATAATTCCTACAACCGTCGCAGCATTACGCTTAAAAAACGGAAGTGAAAATCCACTTGAAATCCTTCCTGCCGTAATAATAACTTCGGCAATAACTTTAATAGTCTCTGTTACGGTTGCAAGAATTCTTGATTTCAGAAGGAGGAAACATAATTGAAATTTTCAGACATAATAATCCCCTTTATAATAACTGCAATAATTATAACAGGACTTTTCAGAAAGGTTGATGTTTTCTCCGAATTTGTAAGTGGTGCAAAAGAAAATTTCAGAACAGGAATTTCAATAATCCCAACGCTTGTCGCAATAATAACTGCTGTCGGAATGTTCAGAGCATCAGGCGCTTCCGATTTTCTGACAGACCTTATTTCTCCCATAACAAATCTCGTCGGTTTCCCTGCGGGATGTTTTCCTCTCGCAATAACAAAATCCATATCAGGAAGTGCTTCTCTTGCTATCCTCGAATCAATTCTTTCAGAGTACGGTGCAGACAGTTTCACAGGCAGAGTAGCGTCTGTTATGATGGGGTCATCCGAAACAACATTCTATGTGTTGTCAGTTTATTTCGGTGCAACAAGAATAAAAAACACAAGACACGCCCTTCCCTCTGCTTTAATCGGGGATATAACGGGCATAATAGCAAGTGTTATCACCATAAGCCTTATGTTTTAGGCAAATTGCATATTATCCCGTTAATCTTTTGCTAAAAAGTTATCATAACTACAAAACCAAAATATTTCTGTTGACACAAGTCTTAATTTTTGATATAATCTATATGCTGACTTGTAATAACAGTCAGCAAAATGAGACATTAGCTCAGTCGGTAGAGCACTTGACTTTTAATCAAGGGGTCTGGGGTTCGAATCCCCAATGTCTCACCAGACGCTCTGCTTTTAAAGCAGAGCGTTTTTGTTTTATTTTCGTTACCGAGCGATAAACTTCTTTTAATCAATCTGTAAGATACGAATTGTCAAAGGCGACTCGCCTTCAGAGCGTTTTTGTTTTACCTTCATTACCGAGCGACTTTTTAATTTGTATAAAATCAAAGGCTTGTATGCTATTTTGCATACAAGCCTTTTTTATTATCCTTCTCTGTGAAGTTCCCTGTATCTTAAATAACTTTCCAAAAGAACAGTCGCTGCAACAGCGTCCACAACTTCCTTGCGTTTCTTTCCTCTTGTGTCTGTTTCGTTAAGGATATTATGTGCTGTTATTGTTGTTCTTCTTTCGTCCCATAACTTAACGGGGAGCCCTGAAAGTTCCTCTAAATCTTCAGCGAACTTCCTGCATTTATTCGCCTTTTCACCCTCACTGCCGTCCATATTCTTAGGGTGTCCGACGATTATCTCGCCTACCCCGTGGTCCTTTGCAATGAACATAACTTTCATTAAAAGTTCCTCGAATTTTCTTTCTTCGATAACGCCTACGGGTGAAGCTAAAAATTCCGTTCTGTCGCATACAGCAAGACCTGTTCTTACCTCACCATAGTCAACTGCAAGTATTCTCATAAAAAATCCTCCGTCAGTGTTTTTTAACGGGAACACCCGCATTTTCAAGATGCGTTGCATCTTCCTTGTAAATCATAGTCGCCTTTAAGTCATCATCATATTCAAATAAAGTGAGTGATGTATTCATAACCCAATGGTCGTTGTTTATCTCTTCAAACGGAAGATTCAGAGCGTAGTTGAAATATGTTCTTAAAGCGCATCCGTGTGAAACTGCAACAACGGTTTTGCCCTTGTTTTCTTTAAGGATTTTTTCGACCGTTTCAGCCATACGTACACGAAGACCTGCTATGCTTTCTCCATCGGGAGCAGTAAGTTTTTCGAGATGATTATTCCAGTCATAAAGCTCATCAGGGAACTCTATTGCGATATCATCCCATTTCTTACCTTCCCATTTTCCGCCGTCGAATTCAAGTAAACCTTCTTCTATGATGATTTCTTTTCCGTTATATCTGTTTACAGCCTCAGCAGTAGCCTTTGTTCTTGAAAGAGGACTTGTATAGATTACATCAAACGGAATTTCTTTAAATCTTTCAGCTAAAGCGTCAAGTTGTTTTCTTCCGTTTTCGGTAACATCAGCATCACTTCTGCCCTGATATCTTCCCGTAACATTACCCATAGCCTCAGCGTGTCTTATAAAAATAATTTTAGTTACCATTTCTTTACCGTTCCCGAAATCTCACCGATATTTCTTACACCGTTTTTGTCACACCACTCATTCATGCCGTTAACGATGTCAACTGCAGCATAAGGATTGTTGAAAAGAACAGTTCCTATCTGAACAGCCTTAGCACCTGCCATCATCATTTCGATAGCATCTTCATAAGTAGCGATACCACCCATTCCTACAACGTCAATTCCGACAGCGTTTGCAACCTGCCATACCATTCTTACAGCAACAGGGAAAACGCATGGGCCCGAAAGTCCTCCGACATTGTTTTTAAGAATAGGTCTTCTTGTGTTTATGTCTATCCTCATACCGAGAAGTGTGTTTATGAGTGAAACAGCGTCAGCACCCTCAGCCTCAACAGCCTTTGCAATGTCAACAATGCTTGTAACATTAGGTGAAAGCTTTACCATAAGGGGCTTCTTTGTCGCATTCCTTACAATTCTTGTAACAGCAGCAGCGCCCTCACATGATGTTCCGAAAGCAGCGCCACCCTGCTTTACATTGGGGCATGAGATGTTAAGTTCTATCATATCAACATCTGTTGAATCGAGCTTCTTCGCAACCTCAGCACATTCTTCAGGTGTCGAACCTGCAATGTTAGCAACAATAGTTGTGCCCTTAGTTTTAAGATAAGGAAGTTCATTTGCGATGAAATAATCAATTCCGGGGTTCTGAAGACCGACAGAATTAAGTATTCCACTTGGTGTTTCAGCAATTCTCGGAGAGGGATTTCCCGTTCTCTTACCACCCGTTGTTCCCTTTGTAGAAATTCCACCCAAAACAGAAAGTGGGAAAAGTTCTTCGTATTCCCTGCCGTATCCGAAAGTTCCCGATGCGACGATAACAGGATTTTTAAACTCAACTCCCGCAACTTTAACATTTAAATCTGCCATCAGAAAATTACCTCCTCGGAATTGAATACAGGGCCGTCCTTACAAACGTGTGCATAATATTCTTCACCGTTTTTAACTGTTCTACAAGCACATACAAGACAAGCGCCTATTCCACAGCCCATTCTTTCTTCAAGAGAAATAAAGCAAGGAACACCTGCTTCTTTAGCGATGTCAACAACGCCCTTTATCATAACGTTAGGTCCACAAGCATAGATAACATCAGGCTTTTTCTTATTGACTTCGTCTTTCAAAGCCTCTGTAACAAAGCCTTTTCTGCCCATGCTTCCGTCATCTGTGCAGAGTATTGTTTCAGCACCGAATGATTTGAGGTCATCCTGTAAAATAACAGCAGCAGCGTTTCTGAAACCACTGATAGAACGACAATTTTCTCCGAAATGCTTTGCGATTTCATTCATAGGAGGAGTTCCTATTCCACCACCGACAGTAATAGCTGTCTTGTAGTCGTCCATAGGAAAGCCCTTTCCCAAAGGTCCTAAAATATCTATCATTTCGCCTTCGTTGATTTTTGCTATCTGCTTTGTTCCCTTTCCTCTTACCTCGAAAACAATTCTTATAGTTTCCTTTGCCTTGTCAATCCCACAGATTGATATAGGTCGTCTTAAAGTATATCCGTCAGCGATTACATTTACAAACTGACCGGGAGCAGCAACCTCTGCTATATCGGGACAGAGTATTTCAAAATCATATATTTCTCTGGCAAGAGTTTTCTTAGAAACCAAAATGTATTTACCCTGAGTGTATTTCAACTTTTTCATCTCCGTTTAAATATTAAAGTGCGTCTGTGATATCCTTCTTCATTCTCAAAACTTCGTTGAGTGCAGCGAGAGCGTAATCCTTTTCGTCATATCCACCCTTCTGATAAGCACACATAACTGCTCTTGATGAGTTAACGATAGCGCCCATTCCGTTCTTGTCAAATGCCTTCGCAACACCTGCAGCGCCGCCACCCTGTGCGCCATAGCCAGGAACTAAGAAGAATGTATGAGGAAGCTTTGCTCTCATTTCGGCGAGCTGTTCGGGATAAGTAGCACCAACAACAGCACCAACGCCGCTGTATCCGTATTTACCCATATCTTCAGCGCCCCATTTTTCACACATATCGCCCATAACTTCATAAACTGTCTTGTCACCTATTTTAAGGTCCTGAAGTTCGCCTGATGACTGGTTTGAAGTCTTAACGAGAACGAAAATACCCTTGTCTTTTTCCTTACAGATTTTAAGAAGAGGAGCAATTCC
>JAZNQY010000084.1:0-11811 GCA_045590375.1 Oscillospiraceae bacterium
TCTTGATTTTATCTATGACCTTAAAAAGTGTAAATCACCCAGAGAAGAACATATCAAGCAGATATGCAACCTCGTTAAGATTACAGATGTTTATAACAGAATTATAAAGAACCTTTCAAAAGGTTATAAGCAAAGAGTAGGGCTTGCGCAGGCGCTTATCGGAAACCCACCCATACTCATCCTCGACGAACCAACAGTTGGTCTTGACCCTCAGCAGATTATAGACATCAGAAATCTTATCAAAAAGCTCGGTGAAAGACACACAGTTATCCTTTCATCACATATCCTTTCTGAAATTCAGGCTGTCTGCGATAAAATCGTTATTATAAATAAGGGACAGGTTGTTGCAGACGACACAGCAGAAAACATTTCAAAGTCTATTTCAGAAGACCATCGTCTTATTGTCCGTATCGACGGAACAAAGGAAGAAAATATAAAGCTCATAGAGGGTATACAGGGCGTTACATCGGTTTCAGCCGATTTTGAAAGAGAACCCGGTGTATTTGAATATGTTATCGAAACAGATGGCGAAACAGATATAAGAAAGGCGCTTTTTGAAAGAGTCGCTGAAAAGAACCGTTATATCTTAGAACTCAAATCTGCAGAACTCACTCTCGAAGATATCTTCCTTAAAGTTACTGCAGGCGAAGATATTACTGCAAAGGGAGGTAAAAAATAATGAAAGCGATTTTCAGAAGAGAACTTGTTGCATATTTCACATCGCCGATAGTTTATGTCTATCTTGCGGTGTTCACATTTTTCTCGGGAGTTTTCTTTCAGGCAACCTGCCTTTATAACAGAACAACAAATATGGGTGGAATATATGACAATATGTTCTCGGTTCTTCTGTTCATAATCCCTATCCTTACAATGCGTCTTTTAAGCGAAGATAAAAAGCATAAGACAGACCAGTGTCTTTTAACAGCACCCGTAAGCCTTACAGGAATTGTTATGGGAAAATTCTTTGCAGCGACAGTAGTATTCTGCGCAGGAATGCTTGTATTCTTTATTTACGCTATGATGCTCTCTGTCTATGCAGCAGTTGAATGGCAGCTTGTTATCTGCTATACAGTCGGAATGGCTGTTCTCGGAATGGCATTCATTTCAGTAGGACTTTTCATTTCATCCCTGACAGAAAGCCAGATTGTTTCAGCGATAGGTTCATTCGCTTGTATGATAGTTATCTATATGATAGATATGCTTGCGTCATTTATTCCTAACCAGACCATCGCATCAATGCTTTCATCACTTTCATTCCTTACAAAATTCTATGAATTCACATACGGAATAGTAAATATCTCAGCGATACTTTTCTTTATAAGTTTCTCTGCAGTTATGAATTTCCTCACAGTGAAAGTTCTTGAAAAACGCCGTTGGGGCTAATAGGTAAGACCTGAAAGGAAGAATAATATTATGAATAAGAATTTTTTTAAGGAACAGCGTTTCAAATACGGCGCTATGTCAATAGGAATGACCGTTCTCTTTATCCTTGCGGTTATTCTTTTAAACGTTGTTGTTGCAAAGATTGTTGAAAGAGCGGATATTAAAATAGACCTTACAAAAGACCAGGTTTATGAAGTAACAGACCAGACAAAAGAATATCTCGCAACACTCGATAAGGATATAAAGATTACTGTTTTTATGGAAGAAAGAGCGCTCAACGATATGGGGCTTGAAGGAAAATCCATCGTTGAAGTTTTAAATAAATATCAGCAGTATTCAGACAAGATTACAATACAGTATGCAAATATCCAGACAAATCCCGAAATCTTCACACAGTACAGCAACCTCTATAAAGGCGACCTTTCAAACTATATCGCCGTTGTTGCATGTGGAAACAAGATAAAGCCTCTTTCTCAGGGCGACCTTATCGACTATACAGTAAACGCATCAGGAACAATGGACTCGGCAAACACAACAGAACAGGCGATAACATCTGCTATTATGAATGTTATCGACGACAAGACAATAAAGGCTGCTATCCTCAACGGAAAATCATATTTCTATATAACAGACCTTACAGAAATGATGATTGCAAACGGTTATGAAATCGAAGAAGTTGACGCTACTATGGGAAAAATCCCTGAAGACGCAACAATGCTCATTTTAAACACACCCGTTACCGACCTTTCACCCGATATGGCAGACAAGGTTGAGGCTTTCCTTTATAACGATGGAAACTATGGCAGAACATTATTCTATATCGGATGCTACAAGCAGGGCGAAATGACAAATGTCAATAACCTTCTTTCTGCTTATGGTCTTAAGGTTTCACCCGGAAGACTTTTAGACCTTGACCCCAATAACCTTATGTCAACAGGAACCTCTTATGCTATCCGTTCGTTTGAATATAACGACAGATTTTCAGAAAACTTACAGAATAAGGACCTTCCCGTTCTTATGCCGACACCTTCTCCCGTTGATGTTTTATGGGATGTTAAGGACACAAGAGAAACACAGATTCTTCTTTCAACAGCAGATACAGGTGTTGTTATTCCCAACGATGTGGATACATCAACTCTTGACCCCACAACTCTTGAAAGAAAGAACCAGCCCGTTATGGTTGTAGGTTCAAAGTATGACTCTATGAACGCTGTTGACAGAAAGGGAAGCCATATTTTAGTTTTAACATCACCCGAAATGCTTATGGCGCCTTTCTTTGACTATGCAACACTCAACAACGCTGAATATATCTTTGGCGCTGTAAATAAGCTCAACGGTAAAGAACAGTCAATCGTAATAGCTCCCAAGAGCCTCGCAGGAGATATGCTTGAAGCAAACGACGCACAGACAGGCGTTATGTCAACTATCGCAACAATCATCATTCCTCTTGCAATCGCAGTAGCAGGTGTTGTTGTCTATATCAGAAGGAGACATAAATAATGGGTGCTAATACAAAAAAGATGCTGATAGGCATTGTTGCCGTTATAGTTGTCCTTATAGGGCTTTTAATAGTTCTTTTCTTAACAGAGCCTAAAGATGACAGTGGCAACCCTTCTACAACCACAACAGCAGAGGTTATGACATCAAAACTTCTCTATGAAAAATCTCCCGATACCGTTGTATCTTTAAAGGTTAAAAACGAAAAGGGAACATATGAAATAGAAAGAACATCTTCCGGTCTTTCTGTCAAAGGGCTTGAAGGAGAAGAGCTTTATACAGCTTATCTCACAGTTCTGGCAGAAAGAGCATCAAGCCTTGTTTCACAGCAGGTTATTGAAGAAAACGCTTCTGACCTTTCAAAGTATGGTCTTAAAAATCCACAGACAAAGATAGAAGTAACATTCAAAAACGGGGATAAGAAAACTCTCCTTTTAGGAAACGATGTTCCCCTTTCTGAATATGAAGCACTCTATTTCTGTTTTGAGGGCGAAAAGACAGTCCATGCCGTTTCAAAATCACCCCTTACAGTTTTTATGGGAATATCAAAGGAAAACCTTTTAAGCCCTATTGTTACAAAAGTTCCACAGAGGGACAGCGAAGGAAAACTCCCCATAGTAAGAGAGATGATTATTGAAAGAAGCGATTTCCCCTATACAATAACAATGGCTTATGATGAAGAAGAAGCTTTTGTTCTTACTTCTCCCGTTGACCTTAAACTCACAGAAACAATAAAATATATCCTTCCCAATGGTCTTTACGGAATTTCTGCCATTTCGGCAGTACGTTATCCCGTTTCTGAATCTGACCTTGAAACAGCAGGTTTAAAAGAACCTTTCGCTACAATCACTATGAACAGCGACGCAGGCAAGGAAAAGATTTTTGTAGGAAACAAGGCTGTTTCAGCAAACGGAACAGAAAGCTATTTCGTTATGGTTGAGGGAAAAGAAGATATCATCTATTCGGTAAGTTCAGATGTTCTTCCCTGGATAAAGATTGATGTCGGCGATATCGCAGTAAGCTATGTTTATAAGGCTGTTGCGGATACAACAACCGATATCACCATAAAGACAAGAAATGTAAACGAAACAATAAAGAAATCGGGTAAGGTTTCTTCTGAAGAATTCAAGGCTACAAGAAACGGCGAGGATATGCCTGTTTCAGATTTCAGAAGTCTTTTTGAATATCTCTTCAAATTCAGATTTGAAAGAATAGTAACAGATGATACAATCATAGGTGGACTTACACCTTACGCTACTATAACTGTAAAATCCGAAGGAAATGTAACAGAAACACTCGAATTCTATGATGTAGGAAATAAGGAATCTGTTGTAACATATAACGGCAAGGTTTCTTACTACTGCCGAACATCATATATCGAAGTTCTCGAAAAGAATATCAAAAACCTTGATAACGGCGAAGAACTTGTTATGACCTGGTAAAATTTTTGATAATAAAACAAGGAGGATTAGAAAATGTCTGATACAAATAAGGAAATTTTCACATATAAGGGTTTTCCTCTTGTGAGAAAAAAAGATGAACTCTATTACGGAAATATGTCTGATGATTTTGTTGTAATGATGCAGGTTATCGAAAAGAAAAAAGTCGGCGATATGGAAGTTGCAACAAAAATCAAGCTCTATAAAATGTCAACCGACGAAAGCAAGACTGCTTTTGAAAGAGTAAGCAAGACAAGCGAAAAAGAAGGTCTTTATGCAGCGCTCGATGTTGCATATGCATGGCTTTCATAATGACAAAAAAATACTCCCCTCAATCCTGAGGGGAGTAATTTTTATATCTTATTCTTCAGCACGACGCTGATATGTTCGTCTGTCCTTGCCCGTTTTCGCATAGTATTCATTCTTGTTTTCATACATCTTTTTATCTGCACGTTTTACTGTATCCGTAAAAAACTCTATTTCAGAATGAATGGCTGTTCCCGTTGAAACCGAAACTTCAAACTCATAGTTCTTGTTTTCTTCAGAAAGATTTTTGTGTATATCGCTGTCTATTCTTTCAACAAGAGAACGGTCCTTAGATTTTATAACTACTACAAATTCATCTCCACCCGTTCTGTAAACAGAGCCGTTTTTTCCGACAGCCTTTGTTATACCGGAGGTTACTATGCGTATGAATTTGTCACCCATATCATGTCCGTAGGTGTCGTTTATGCTTTTAAGACCATTTGCGTCTGCCATAATAACAGAGAAATTTTCTGTATATCTGTCTCTCATGATGACAGAACGATAATAGAGATTGTTTCTTACCCCTGTGAGCTTGTCGTATTTTCCATAAACTTCAATGTTGAAAGCATAATAAATCATTATCGAAAAAGCGCCACATATATAGATTATCTTATATGAAGAATTCATACCCTGAATGATTATCGCCATTGTCTGAAGAATGAATATTTCAGAAAGATAAAGCTTGTCGATAGGCTCTATATATCTGAATTCGATGAAAGAATACATTCCCCATAAAATTGTGAAAAGTATTCCTAAAAATTCGTTGTAAAGATATAAAGGACCTCTTGAATAGATAACATCGGGTGAGATGGTATAAAACCAGCCCGTAGCAAAGGATGATAATGCTATAAAGGCACTTATTCCTTCGAGAACCGAAAGTATAATGGTTATCTTGTTAAGTTTTTTTGTTGACCCTAAAATGAGAAAGAACATAGAGAGAGGTGCGAAAAGATAAATCATTGTATTTGAAATATGCGCAAGAATCATATCTGAATACTGTTCTGAAATATCTCTTCCTACATAACCGATAAGTATTACTATGTCAGAAAAAATCGCAAGTATTATAAATTTGTTCTTTCGGGTTTCAAGATAACTGCTTCGTCTTATTATCGTTAAAAGAACGATAAGCGCTGTCGCTGTGAGTATGTATATATATGTAAAATCAAACAAATCGGGTCCCTCCGGAAAATTATGCAAATGTAAAACTGTTCTTGCCGTTGCCCTTTACTTCATAAAGTGCTGAGTCGGCTTTCTGATAAAGGTCGTCAAGCGTTTCTCCGTTATCGGGATAAATGCTTATTCCGACGCTTCCACTTAAATTTATCTTTGTATATTTTGAAGATGTTTTTCTTATCGCAGAAAGAATATCCTTTGCTTTTCCTTCAACCTGAGCGTTATCGGAAATATTGCGCATAAGAACGAAGAATTCATCTCCTCCTATTCTTCCGACAATATCTGTTTCTCTGAAAATCTTTTTGAGTTCTCTTGAAAGTTCTATTAAGAATTCATCACCGAAACGATGACCCATTGTGTCGTTAAGGTCTTTAAAATTATCAATGTCAATCATAAAGAGGGCGTGCTGTCTGTCATGCTCGTTTTTGAGGATGAGCTTTATACAGTCCATAGTAGCCTCATGATTAAGAAGCATTGTCATTGAATCGAGCTTCGCTGCTTCGACGAGTTTCTGTTGTTCAATCTTTATGTCGTGGATATCTTTTGCCGAAAGCATAATACATAAATGTCCACTGTCGACATCAGTTAAAAAGTTTATATCGTTCTTAACCCAGCGTGTCGAATTATTCGATAATCTTCTTTCGTAAGAAAAACTTATCATTCTTCTTCCGCTTGAATAGATATCGTGAAGATTTTCTGCTGTGAAATGACTGTAGAATTCGGATGCGTTTCCGTCCTCCTCGACTATTGACTCTATCGCATATTCACACATTTCTTCAATGGTCTGACATTCCTGCAATGTTCCTTTTAAAATCTTCTGTCGGCGCTGAGAAATAATTCTCCAGTCGTCAACATCTATATAGCAAACGGCATATGTATCCTTGGGGAGTTCGAAAAGATAACCGAGCTCCTGCTGATAACGCTGACGCGCCATATATTCTCTTGTTATATCCCTTGTGATACCTAAAATTCCTATTGCCTCACCCTTATCATTTCGAAGGATATATTTTGATGTTGAGGCATATCTTGCGTTTCCGTTTTCGTTTGTTATGGGTTCGATGTATTCTATGTGGTCCTTGCCGTCGTTTAAAAGGCGTATATCATCGCTTGTATATCTTTTTGCGAGAGATTTATCTTCAAAGATTTCAGAATCTGTATGTCCGATAACCTCTTTCAAGGATTTTCTGCCTGTCATTTTAACAAAAGGCATAGAGGCATGACGATAGACAAGGTTACTATCCTTGACAAAAATCAGGTCTTTCGAATTTTTTATAAGCGCCGAAAATGCCGACTGCATAAGTTTGCTGTCCATAGAGATTCCTCCCATAAATACCAGATAGATATACATAAAAATTATATCACAAAAGTCGACATTTTTCAAGTATTTTTATATAAAAACACAATCTCCGACTACGCCCTCAAAAAGCTTTTCATCAAGAAGATTAGCAAGCTCGTTTGCCATTCCTCTTATCCCAAGCCCGTTATTTACAGCATTTTCAAGAACCATATCTTTGTGCTCGTCGGTAAGATATATTTTCAGGTTATAGGTTTTTTCGAGCTTTTTTATAGGCGAACACTCTTCTTTATAAAGAATACCCTCATAATCCTTTTTTGTCATAGGCGAAAGATTTACTATCTTTGAAACTCGCCCCATAAATTCGGGAGTTGCACCATAGTCGAGAATGTCTTTTAAAGTTATCGGTTTTGAATAAGCCGTTACGTCGTTTTTTTCAGAACAGAACCCCAAACTGCTTCCACTTTGTTTTTCGGCAATTTCTTCTGCCTTTCTGCTGAATGCACCAAGCATAACGAATGATATCAGGTTTGTATCAACATAACGACAGCTATCGTGCCCCGTCTTGATTTTCATAACAGTTCCCTCTATAATTTTAAGCCCCTCGCTCATAATATGTTCAGAAACATTTTCTCCGTATTCAACATAACTCGGAGAAACCATCTTATCCGTTTCGTCAAGCACCATAATACTGTTTTTAGTTTCTTTGAGATATTCGGCACGAAAAAGGTCATGCCATTTTGTGGTGCCTATAAACCCATCCATAGACAAATTACTTACATCGACAATCGAAATTCTGTTGGGGAAAAGTGTGCTTAAACAACGCCATATCTCTGTCTTCCCACAACCCGTAGGCCCACAGAACATAATATTCTGCTTTATTCCTCTGAGACATTTCCACATAATCATAGCAGCAGCTTTTTTGGCTTCATCCTGCTTTATAATCCTTTCGTCGAGATAATTATATATTTCCTTTGCAGACATCGCCTCTTTGCAGACAGGCTTTGGTGGTTCTATGGGTGCTTCGTGTACTGCATTGTAAAATGTTGTTCCGAACATTTTATTCCCCTCCTCTATTTGCTTTACTTTGTTTTAACATATTGTTCATAATTTGTAAATACTTTTGGTGCAATTTCGTAGATATGCTGTGTTTTTTCCATATATGGATTTGTATATATTGCACAATGAAAATCTTGTTATTGTTCTGAAATAGAAAATATGCTATAATTTTTGTATCAAAGATAAGGGGGAGAGAGAATGGAAAACGAGAAGAAAATTTCTAAAAAAAGAAAAATTTTTTATATAGTTCTGTTATCGCTTGCATTAATCCTCGCTGTTCTGATGATTTTTTCAAACACATATATAGATGTTGAGAATATAACCTTTAAAAGCAGCGATGTTCCGAAAAATTTTGACGGCGCAAAGATAGTTCTTCTTTCGGATTATCACAATCAGGGCGAAAATTTCTGCGACAGAGTTATAAAAATCACAGAAGAGGCAGACCCCGATTATATTTTCATAACGGGAGATATTGTCGACAGAATAAGAACAGATGTTGACAAAGCAGATATTTTTCTTAAAAAGGTTTCAGAGATAGCACCCTGTTATCTTGTCTGGGGAAATCACGATAAAAATGTTCCTCGCGAAGATTTTGAAAGACTTAAATCTTCGGCAGAAAACTATGGCATAACAATTCTTGATGGAACAACCGTCAGACTTTATAAAGGCGATGAATTCGTTTCTCTTACGGGGAACTATTACTACTATGATTATCCTCCTTGTGAAGCTGATTTCAATATCTGGCTCAATCACTTTCCCGAAAATTTTGAGCCCATAGCAGAACAGACCAAAAAAGACGGAAATCAGATGGATTTAATGTTTTCAGGCCACGCTCACGGGGGAATTATAAGGCTTCCCTTTATAGGGGGAGTTATAGGTCATAACGGGCTTTTCCCCGATTATACATCAGGGCTTTGCGAATACGACGGCTCTTATATGATAGTAAGCAGAGGGCTCGGCAATTCAGGAAATGTTCCTCGTGTTTCAAGCGTTCTGCATATCGTTATATGCGAACTTCAAAGAGAAGAATAATATAAAAATCCCCACTCGTAAGTTCAATAGTTATATAGAAGTATTACGAAGCCACTTTTGATATTATGTCCAAAGTGTCTTTGCGTTGCTTATGCCATTGACTTTATGTGGAAAATATGCTATAATCAACTCAACGATAAATAAGAATTTGAGGGAGGAAAACGCAATGGATAACAGGTTTGAATTTATTGAAAAGAACGGTCTTATGGAAGGAACTCGTATCATTGTTGACAAAGAGACAGGGGTTCAGTATTTATTAGCTCATTGGACCAATGTAGGTGGACTCACAGTGTTGGTCGATAAGGATGGAAAACCTTTGCTTGACCCAAGATATACTAATTAACAAATTTCAGCTTGTTGGAGCAACAAATCCCAATTTATCTGTGAGATATTAAAATAACCCGTGAAGAAAAACCTTCACGGGTTATACTTCTTTATTACTACTTCATTTATGAGTGGGGATTTTCTTCTATGTAGCCATAATCTTTTCTGCGATTTCGGCAGCAGATATAACCATCTTAGGACAGAACTCTGTAAAGAGGTTTTTGCTCATTGCAGATTCCAATCCATCTTTTGTTCCGATATCACAGCCTAAAAGTTCACGGCAGATATAAGAGCCGTTCGCCTTTTTAAACTCTTCTAAGAAAAGAACAGCCATTTCGCCCGACTTCTGTTTGCTTTCGTTGTCGTTTCCGTCAGAGTGACCGTATTTCATACCGAGAGCCATTAAAGCTCCCGTGCAGGCACCACAGACCTCACCCTTTTTCATTCCACTTCCGAAACAAGCCCCCGTTTTGAGAGCTGTCACTTCGGAAATCCCTAAATCCTCTGAAAAAGATGCGAAAACCGATTGTGCGCAGTTGAAGTTATCTGAGAATAAATTCGCTGCTTTTTCTGCGTGTGTCATAATATCTTCCTCCTGCTTTTAAAATAAAGTTTCAAAACTCAGTGCTTCAAGATTTTCTTCTGAATATTCAATCTCTTTTGAAAAGTTCTTTGCTATCTCTGAACAGCTTTCGAGAGATAAATCTCCCTTTGAAAAAAGAAATGCGAGTATAAAAACACTTGTCGTCATAAGGTTTATATAGGGGACTATTTCGCCGTCATAACAGGCTTTTAAAAAGTATCTGAAAATAAAATAAATGGCAATATTGCGAAGATATTTTTCTGTTTCTCTTATAAAAAAATCTTCGCCGTTTATCTTTTCTTTCATAGATATAATATAAGGCTCCCACTCGGGAGAGAGCTTTTCTAAGGTGAGTAAAAAGCAGAGAGCTTTATTTATATCAAAGGATAATTTTTCGCTCGTATGTTTTATTTCGGGAGCGTTTAAATTTCCGTTCAAAAGATTTTCTTCAAGAATAAAACCATATTCATATATATCAGAAAGAGCGTTCTCTAATGGAATGTTTTCGTCCGAAAGATAAGAAAAAATTTTTTCTCTTGCAGAAAGAAGAAAATCAAAAAGATTTTCATCATCGGGATATTCTGTTTCTTCGTCAGGAATTTCCTTTTCAATAAGTGAAAACGAAGAAGAAAGGATAATCCTTGCCGACTCCTCGCAGGAAAGACCTGTTCCACCCTCTTTGACATTCCCGAACCATTCAAAATATCTCGGGTGATTATTACATATATCGCAGAGTTTGTCTTCGCCCAAGTTAAGAATTATATCGCAGAGATTGTCTTTATTGAGGAACGGGCATCTTCCCGATTTATCGGGGATAAAAGAAGGGTTTTCTGTTGAGATTGAAGACCTTAGTCTTTCGCCGAAATCGCCACCGACAGAAAGATATTTTTTTAAAGTAATGTCGTCAATATCAATCTCCCACCCGATACAGCAGTTGTCCTTGCATTTGTCTGCTATGCAGTGAAAATCATCGTAATAAGAAGGTGTGCGAAAAATCATATAAAAAATTCCTTTAATATTTTTTATCATTATACAATATAGCAGAAGAAAAAGCAATGTTTCTGACCTGTTGTAACGCTTATAAAAAAGTGATATAATAAATTTTTAAGGAAGGTGTTTTAAAATGAGTAAAAACGCAGTAACATATTTTCTTATGGGAATAATGTTTATTCTGCCTTACAGCGTTCTCGCAACGGGTATTCCCGCATTCTCTGTTTTCTGGGCAGAAGAATTCAATAAGGAACTTTTTGAACTTCTTTATAACATAACTTTTGTTATGGCATTCATAGTAGCTTTTGTTGAACTCATAACTGCAATAGTGGGAACAGTTCTCTCTGTAATCGCTTATAAAAATGAAGAGATAAAACGTTTTCCGATAGTAAGGGTGATTTATTTTATTCTCTGTCAGGGACTTTTCTCGGCAGGAACATTCATCCTCGCATTTTTAACAGTTCACGTTTTCACCTATGGAATGGGTGTGTAAAAAAATATAAGAAAGGGCAAAGGGGTAAAATATGACGGATATAAGTTGTCTTTTAGCAGGGCTTGTAAGAATAGCAATTCCCATAGTTACCCTTATCATATGGCGAAAAAAGACGGGTGCTAAAATTTATCCTGCCATAGTAGCACTGCTTGTCTGCTTTCCCGTTTTTATGCTGGGTGGTGCTATCCGTTCGGGATTTTCCTATACAGTTCCTTTTCACTATTATCTTCAACAAGCG
>JAZNQY010000085.1:0-5169 GCA_045590375.1 Oscillospiraceae bacterium
ATAATCTTAAAAGTCCTTTCTTAAATAACTTCTTTTAAAATGATATAAGCGATAGTAGCAAGCGACCTTGCTTCGATATAATCCCTTGTTAAAGAGAATGTTTCTTTATCAAGTATGCCCTTTATTTCCTTAACTCTTTCAAAGCCTTTGAGCAACGCTTCTTTGCTTTCGGGGATTACAAAATAAGTAGACTGCATTATGTGTCTTATTTCTGTTCTAAGCCCTGTGGGAAGCTCTTCTCCGTCTGTTTTTCGTGTGAATTCATAATAATCAAATTCTTCGGGGACATCGCCCATTTTTTCCTTGATATCACTAGCTACTCTGTTAGAGAAAACGAGCGCTTCCAAAAGCGAATTACTTGCAAGACGGTTGTTTCCGTGAACGCCTGTGTGTGAACATTCACCTACTGCATAAAGCTTATCTATTGATGTTCTGCCGAATTTGTCAACGTCTATTCCACCCATTAAATAATGCTGACATGGATAAACGGGTATAGGCTCTTTAGTTAAATCATAGCCGTTTTCCAAAAGATTTTTATATATCATCGGAAATCTCGCTTTAACCTCATCAGCGTCCTGATATGATATATCGAGGAAGAACTTTTTAGAGCCTGTTTTTCTGCTTTCTTCAATGATAGAATGTGAAACAACATCACGGGGAGCGAGTTCTAATCTGTCGTCGTATCTATGCATAAATCTTTCCATATTGCAGTTAAGAAGATATGCACCCTCGCCACGAAGTGATTCTGATAAAAGGAAACACTCTCTCTGTGAGAAATCGTTGAAAGCTGTCGGGTGGAACTGAATAAGTTTAAGGTTTTGTATTGTAGCGCCCATTCTGTAAGCCATAGCTATTCCGTCGCCCGTTGAGATAGCAGAGTTTGTTGTGTATTCATAAACTCTGCCTATTCCTCCCGTTGCTAAAACGGCGAAATGCGAAGCGACATTTACTCTATCGTCACCCTTTAAAATATCAAAAGAAAAGCCCGTTTCGGTTTCTTTTATATCTGAAACAACGGCGTTTTCCCAAAGCGTTACATTCGAAAGAGTTTTTACTTTCGCTGAAAGCTTGTTGACAAGCTCTGCGCCCGTTGAATCCTTATGATGAAAAATTCTGTTTCTGCAGTGCCCACCCTCTAAGGTTCTGTGAAGTGAGCCATCGGGGTTTTTGTCAAAGTCAACCCCGTAAGAGATGATTTTGTCAATTTCATCAGCAGCACTGTTTACGAGAATTTTAACGGTTTCTGTGTTGTTTCTGAAACCACCTGCTATGAGGGTGTCGTTGGTGTGAAGCTGTGTTGTGTCGTCATCCTCGGGGTTATAAACAGCAGCAATTCCCCCCTGTGCGAGAGAGGAGTTGCAGAGTGTAAGTTCTTTCTTTGATAAAATGAGGATATTGAGGCTTGAGGGAAGGTTTATTGCTGTATAAAGTCCCCCTACGCCTGCGCCTGCTATAACGACATCAAAATTAAGATTATCCATATTTACTCTCCTTGTAAAACGGAAAATTTGTTATTAAAAATTGTTGAAAACCTGTTGAAAGCGTTGAAAACTACCCCAAAAATCATAGTTTTCAACAATAAAAACGGCAAAAAAGCCTGTTTTAAGGGAAAAACCACCCCTGTTTAAAATGAGTTTCTTATTACAGATTGTAAAAGGCAAGGCAGCCCGAAAAGGTGTTAAGGCTGCCTTTTAAAATCATATTTTGTTTTTGATTTCAACCTTTGCCTTGGCAACTATGGTTTTATCGTTTTCATAGGTAAGCATAGCGGCAGCGTTGCCGATTTCAACCCATTTTATCGCTGCGATTTCTTCTTCTTGTGGAACGAAATCGTAGTTTCTCGCTTTTCCGAGGAAATAAACAACTATCTTCTGTGTATCCTTTCTGGGATAATACTGAACGGTTTCTCTGAAAGAGGTGTCGACTAAAATGTCAATGCCTGTTTCTTCTTTAACCTCACGAAGCGCTGTTTCTTCTTCGGTTTCGCCTTCTTCAACATGTCCTTTAGGGAAAGACCAATGCCCACTGTTTACATGCTTTATCAGCAGGATCTCTGTGTTGCCGTGAAATTTGCGGTAGACTATCGCACCGCAGGATTTTTCATACTGCATTTTCTTGTCCTTTCATGCACCCGATTTAGTGCTTTTCAGATTTGGATATTTAACCCCATTTTAAAGGTATAATCCTATTCATACTGATTATAACATAAAATAAGTTATATTGCAAGGGAATTTTAACCCGTTTTAAAGCCGATTTTATCAGTGAATTTCCTATCTTTTATGATACCCTCAAAGTCCCGTTTTCTGCCCTCTGAAAACACCTTGTTTTTCGTCCTTTAAAAAAGGATGTATAATCAAAACAAACTGCGTAAATACGCCGTTATTTTTCTTTACTGTCCTGAAAAATACTCTGATATTTCAAGGGCTTTTTCACCCCTTTAATCATAGGGTAAGATGATGTTTTTTATCTGAATTTTTTATAAAAATCAGATGATGAAAAATAAATGATAAATTATGATGAAAAGAAAATCTGCTTTTCATGAGGCTTGATGATGGGGTAACATCATAATACCACATCGTTTTTCCGTTTTGTCGGAAAAAAACCTTAAAAAAATGGCAGTTCAGAGAAAATTTAAGGACAGTAAAGGGGGAGAAGAATGAAAATTCCCCGAAAACAAGGGATTTTTTAAAAAATCGAAAAATTTTTCCAAAAAAGCTTGACAAACCATATAATCGGGTATATAATACGTTATGGTAAGAGTTAGCTTGTGCTAATTCAAAACATAATCATAATCAGGTGTATGGTGGAATAGATATGAATCTTAGAGAGGCTATCGAGGGAAAAGAATATATCATCAAAGAGATAAATACTGACGATGAAGAACTCAACGCGTTCTTATTCTCACTCGGCTGTTATGATGGTGAAAAGATAACTGTTGTAACACACCGTAAGGGTGGATGCACAGTTTCTGTAAAGGATGCGAGATACAGCATAGATAATCAGCTTGCCGAGGCAATTATCGTCTGATTAAAAAGGGCAGAGAAATCTGCCGATTATTTTTAAAACCGAGTTAGTCTATGCTAACCAAAAAGTTTAAAATATCTGAAAAGATTTTGTGTAAATATAATAAGGAGGAAATTTTATGAGAATCGCCCTTACGGGTAACCCCAACTCAGGAAAGACAACAATGTATAACGCCCTTACGGGTAGTAATGAAAAGGTAGGAAACTGGGCTGGTGTTACTGTCGATAAGAAAGAACATCTTATAAAAAAAGTATATTCGGGAAATGAACAGATTTTAGCTGTCGACCTTCCCGGTGCTTACTCAATGTCACCCTTCACAAGTGAAGAAAGTATCACAAGCGCTTATGTAAAAGAAGAAAACCCCGATGTAATCATCAATATAGTTGACGCTACAAATTTAAGCCGAAGCCTTTTCTTCACAACACAGCTTTTAGAGCTCGGCATTCCTATGGTTGTAGCGCTCAACAAAAGCGACATAAACGAAAAGAAAGAAACAACAATCGACGCCGATATTTTATCAAAGAAACTCGGTTGCCCCGTTGTCAATACAGTTTCAACATCATCAAATGGTCTTAAAGAACTTATCGAAACAGCAGTAAATCAGATAGGCAAATCACAGTCAGCACCCTACACCGAGGGTAATATCGACCTTAGCGACAAGTCAGCCGTTGAATCGGCAGATAAAAAGCGTTTTGAATTTGTAAATAAAATTGTCGATGAAGTTGAAGAAAGAAAAATCTTAACAAAAGATAAGAACATAGGCGACAAGATAGACGATATCCTCACAAACAAATGGCTCGGTATTCCGATTTTCGCACTCGTTATGTTCCTTGTTTTCCAGATTTCACAGGTATGGGTAGGAACACCCATAGCAGACCTTCTTGTCGGACTTCTCGAATCATTTCAGGGCTGGGTAGGAGGACTTTTAGAAAACGCAAATCCTCTTATCTCTGCAATACTCGTTGACGGTGTTATTGGTGGTGTTGTTGCCGTTGTAGGATTTTTACCTCTCGTTATGGTAATGTATTTCCTTATAGCACTTTTAGAGGACTGTGGATATATGTCCCGTGCTGCCGTTGTTCTTGACCCTATCTTTAAGAAAGTAGGCCTTTCGGGAAAATCTGTTATTCCTTTTGTTATTACAGTAGGATGTGCTGTTCCGGGCGTTATGGCATCAAGAACTATCAAGAACGAAAGAGAAAGAAGAGCAACAGCAATGCTCGCACCCTTTATGCCTTGTGGAGCGAAAATTCCCGTTATCGCACTTTTCGCAGGTGTATTCTTCGACGGCGCAGGCTGGGTAACATTCCTCGCTTATTTCGCAGGAATTCTTCTCATTTTCCTCGGTGCTCTTCTTATCAACAAAATCACAGGATACAAGGCGAGAAAATCATTCTTTATTATAGAACTCCCCGAATACAAAGCACCTTCATTCCTCGGCGCATTCAAGTCAATGTGTAGCCGTGGATGGTCATACATAGTAAAGGCAGCAACAATCATTCTTCTCTGTAATATGGTTGTTCAGCTTATGCAGACATTTACATGGAGCTTTGAGGTTGCTTCCTCAGCAGACCAGTCAATCCTTGCTTCGATAGCATCACCTTTTGCATATCTTCTTGTTCCCATAGTCGGCGTTCTTTCATGGCAGCTTGCAGCGGCAGCGATAACAGGTTTTATCGCAAAGGAAAACGTTGTCGGAACTCTCGCAGTATGCTTTGTAGGGCTTGAAAATCTTATCGACACAGAAGAACTCGTTCTTATGGAAGGCGCAGGCGCAGAAGTTGCAGGCGTTATGGCAATAACAAAAGTAGCGGCTCTCGCTTATCTTATGTTCAACCTCTATACACCCCCTTGCTTTGCGGCAATCGGTGCTATGAACTCAGAAATGAAGAGTCCTAAATGGCTCTGGGGCGGAATAGGTCTTCAGCTCGCAACAGGCTATACAGTTTCATACATTATCTATACAATAGGTTCACTCATTGTAGGCGATCCTCTTAATGTAAAGGCTGCAATAGCAGGACTTGTAGCAGTTCTCGTTATGGCGGGAATTATAGGTGTTATCATCGCAAACACAAATAAAAAACTCAAAGAAGAACATGCACTTAAAAACTAAAGGATTTTATTATGGAAAATATTATTGTTATC
>JAZNQY010000086.1:0-16520 GCA_045590375.1 Oscillospiraceae bacterium
AAAGGGCAGATTAGAAAAGGATACAGTAGCTCTTTTTGAAAAATTAGGCTATGATTGTACTTCTGTTCACGAAAAAGGCAGAAAACTTATTCTTCCTATCTGTGATGGAAAAATAGAAGTTATACTTGCAAAAGCGGCAGATGTTATAACTTATGTTGAACACGGTGTTTGCGACATGGGCGTTGTCGGTAAAGACACTATAATGGAGATGCAGGGAAAGTTCTTTGAACTTGTTGACCTTGGTTTCGGAAAATGCAGATTTGCTCTTGCAGGTAAAAAAGGCGACAATTTCTATGACGGATATAATGTAAAGACAATAGCAACAAAATATCCAAATGTTTCAAGGGCATATTTTGAAGGTAAGGGAATGGATGTTGAAATAGTAAAGATTGAAGGTAGTGTTGAACTTGCACCTCTCCTTGAACTTTCGGATGCTATAGTCGATATTGTTGAAACGGGTTCTACTCTTAAAGAAAATGGACTTGAAGTTTATGAAGAAATTGCTCCGATTTCAGCAAGACTGATTGTAAATACAGTAAGTATGAAACTTCGACAGAATGAAATTGAAGAGCTTATAGAAAAGATTGAAAAAGAAATCTAGGAGGCATTTATGATAAAGAAAATTATTGCAAATGGAGTTGACGAAGTCAATTTCCTTGGAGAAGTCAGAAAAAGACAGGGTGAAACTGATAAGAAGATATCGGATATCGTTTCTGATATAATTGATGATGTTCGTGAAAACGGAGATAAGGCCGTTAATGCTTATACAGAAAAGTTTGATGGAAAACTTCCTGAATATTATGAAGTTCCTCTTGATGTAATTCATGATGCCGTTGATGAAGCTGACGAAGATTTTGTAAACGCACTTCTTGATGCGATGGAAAATATTGCTGATTTTCACCACAGACAGAAAGAACAGGGATTTATCGATCCTCACGAAAATGGCGTTATTCTCGGTCAGCGTGTGAGAGGACTTGAAAGAGTAGGTCTTTATGTTCCCGGAGGTACAGCTGCATATCCTTCATCGGTTCTTATGAATGCAATTCCTGCTAAAATTGCAGGGGTTAAAGAAATAATTATGGTTACACCTCCTATGAAGGATGGCAGACCTAATCCCGATATTCTCGTTGCTGCATCTATTTGTGGTGTTGACAGAGTATTCCTTACAGGTGGTGCACAGGCTATCGCGGCTCTCGCTTGCGGAACAGAATCTATACCCAAGGTTGATAAAATTGTAGGACCCGGAAATATTTATGTTGCAACAGCAAAGAAACTTCTTTATGGTGTTGTTGATATCGATATGATTGCAGGACCCAGCGAAATTCTTGTTCTTGCTGACGAAACTGCAAATCCCAAGTTTGTTGCTGCAGATCTTATGTCACAGGCAGAACACGATGTTATGGCATCATCAATTCTTGTTACAACAAGCGAAAAACTCGTTGATGAAACTATCAAAGAACTTGAACGTCAGGTTAAGGATCTTTCGAGAAAGGATATAATCGAAAAATCACTTTCTACTTATGGTGCTGCTATTGTTTGTGATTGTGTTGATTGTGCTATAGAACTTGCAAACGAGCTTGCTCCTGAACATCTTGAAGTTCTTCTTCAAAATCCTATGGAATATCTCGGAAGACTTGATAATGCAGGTTCCATATTCCTCGGTCAATACGCTCCCGAACCTCTTGGCGATTACTATGCAGGACCTAATCATGTTCTTCCTACAAGTGGAACAGCGAGATTTTTCTCACCATTATCTGTAAATAGCTTTACAAAGAGAACAAGCTATATCTATTATACAGAACAGGCTCTTCTTGACGCTAAGACAGATATTGTTACAATAGCAGAAAAGGAAGGTCTTACTGCTCACGCTAATGCTATAAAGGTAAGATTTTAAGATAGGAGAATCCCGTTATGTCTTACGAACTTAATTCAAAACTTTCAAAACTTGTTCCTTATGAACCGATAACAGAGACATATAAAATCAGACTTGATGCCAATGAGTCATTTATAAATCTGAACGATGAAATAAAATCCGAAATTTCAGATGCTTTATCGAAACTTGATTTTAATCGTTATCCAGATCCTTATGCTACTGATACTGTAAAGGCGTTTGCAGATTTATTTGGTATTTCAACTGACTATGTTACTGCTGGAAACGGTTCTGACGAACTTATAAGTATAATTTCGAGTTGTTTTCTTGAAAAAGGAGATAAGATTGTTACATTAAAACCTGATTTTTCGATGTATGCTTTCTATGGTAGCCTTTATGAAAATGATGTATTGGTATATGATAAAAACGAAGATTTATCAGTTGATATTGATGAACTCATAGATTTTGTGAATAAGAATAAAGCAAAAGCAATAGTTTTTTCAAATCCTTGCAATCCTACATCTGTCGGTATCATGAAAGATGATGTAAAAAAACTTATAAAAGGAACAGATGCTCTTGTTATTCTTGATGAGGCATATATGGATTTCTGGAATCAGAGCATTTTAAATGAAATTCAGGATTATGATAATCTTATTATTCTTAAAACCTGTTCAAAGGCAATAGGGATGGCATCTGTAAGACTTGGATTTGCTGTTGCAGGAGAAAAGATAACAAAGGCTTTACGTGCAGCAAAATCTCCTTATAACTGTGACATGGTTTCACAGAAAATAGGTGAAATTGTTCTTTCTAAAAAAGATTTTCTTGCAGATAATCTTAAATCTATAATAGCAAGCAGAGATTATCTTTATTCTGAAATTATAAAACTTTCAGAAGAGTATTCAACTCTTGGATATATTTATCCTACTGTTACAAATTTTGTATTTATAAAATCACAAAACGGAAAATTTATTTTTGACGAACTTCTTAAACGTTCTATTGCAATAAGATATATGGGTGAATATATCAGAATTACAGCAGGAAGTATGGGAGAAAATAAAGAACTTCTTTCATCGCTTAAAAACATTCTTGAAAATATTAAATAAACAATAAGAGGTGTTAAATATGAGAATTTCTGAAATAAACAGAAAAACCAAGGAAACAGATATAAAGCTTTCTTTAAATCTTGATAATGCTGATAAGATATCTATTTCTACAGGTATAGGATTTTTTGATCATATGCTTAATTCTTTTGCAGTACATAGTGGCATAGGTCTTTGCCTTGAAACAGTAGGAGATTTACTTGTTGATTGTCATCATACTGTTGAGGATACAGGTATACTTCTTGGAAAGGCTGTTGCTGAAGCACTCGGAGATAAATCGGGAATAAATCGCTATGGATTTGCCTCGATTCCTATGGACGAATCTCTTGCAGAAGCATCTATTGATGTAAGTGGAAGACCTTTTCTTGTATTTAATGCGGATTTTTCAGATGACAAGATAGGTGATTTTGATACTCAGGTTACTGAAGAATTTTTCAGAGCGTTTGCTTTTAACGCAGGAATTACTCTTCATATAAATCTTAAATACGGAAGCAACGATCACCATAAGTGCGAAGCTATATTCAAAGCTGTTGCACATGCTGTAAAAGATGCTATCTGTGAAAACAGAGACGGAGTTCTTTCTACAAAGGGAGTATTATAAATGATTGCGATTATCGATTATGGTGCAGGGAATATATTCAGCGTAAAGAATGCACTTGATTTTATAGGTCTTGAAAGCAAACTTACAAACAACGAGGAAGAAATTCGTTCTGCTGATAGAATAATTCTTCCCGGAGTGGGTGCGTTTCCTTGGGCTATGACTAAACTCAAAGAAAGTGGACTTGTTGATGTTATAAAAGAAGAATCTCAGAAAAAGCCTTTTCTTGGCATCTGTCTTGGAATGCAACTTCTTTTTGATAAAGGATACGAGTTTGAAGAAATGGAAGGTCTTTCGCTTATTAAAGGAACTGTCAATAAGATGATAGAGCCGGATTTAAGCATACCTCATATCGGATGGAATAAACTTGAAATTCTCAATGATTGTCCACTGCTCAGTGGGCTTTCAGAAAATGAATATGTTTATTTTGTCCATTCGTATAAGGCAGAATGCGAAGATAAAAATATATCAGCATTCTGTGAATACGGACACAGAGTTCCTGCACTTGTTTTTGATGGAAAATATGTATACGGTGCACAGTTCCATCCTGAAAAGAGTGGAAAAGCAGGACTTAAAATTTTAGAGAATTTTGCAAAGCTTTAATAATAACGGATAAAGGAAAAGAATATATGATTATTTTACCTGCGATTGATATAAAGGACGGAAATTGCGTAAGACTTTTCAAGGGTGATTTTTCTACTGTTGAAAAAGTCGCTTCAGATTATCTCGAAACAGCGAAAAGTTTTGAGGATGCAGGGGCAAAGTGGATACATATGGTCGACCTTGATGGTGCAAAAGAAGGCAGACCTGTAAATACAAAAATATATACTGATGTTGCCGAAAAGACAAACCTCAAAGTCGAACTCGGTGGAGGAATACGCAGTCTTGAAACTATAGATGAATATCTCAAAATGGGAATCACAAGAGTAATTCTTGGTTCTGTTGCACTTAAAAATCCGAAACTTGTAAGTGATGCTGTTGAAAAATTCGGTAGTGAAAAGATTGTTGTCGGAATAGATGCCATGAATGAAATGGTTGCAACTGAAGGATGGCTCGAAAGCTCAGATGTCAATTATATTGACCTTGCAAATAAGATGATAGAAGTTGGTGTGAAGTACTTTATCTTTACAGATATTTCTAAAGATGGAACACTCAGCGGGGTTAATGCAGAACAATTAAAAGCTCTTGCTGATGCTACTGAAGGAAGAGCGAATATTGTCGCAAGCGGTGGAGTTCATACAATGAATGATATTATCGCTTGTAAGGAAATGGGACTTTACGGAACTATCTGCGGTAAATCGATTTATAAGGGCACTTTAAATCTTAAAGAAGCTATAGATTATGCCGAAAGGTGAGATTGATATGGAACTCAGACCATTTAACGATAGTGATTTTGATGTTATAAAAGATTGGATAACTGACCCACGCGAACATGCTATGTGGTGTGCGAATATCATACAATATCCGATAGATAAAGAAAATTTTTATTATGTAATGTCAGATATTGCTGATCGTTGTGGTGATAGTCCGTATGTAGTTACTTTGCCTGATGGAAGGCTTGTGGGATTTTTCTGTTATTCTGTAAATAAAGAAACAAACGAAGGTATGCTGAAATTTGTTATTATTGATCCTGAATTGCGTGGCAAAGGTTACGGAAAAGAAATGCTGAAAATTGCATTAGAATATGCTTTTTACGAAACGAATGCAGATGCAGTTCAACTTAATGTTTTTTCTCAGAATATCGGTGCTGTTAAATGTTATAAAAGTATAGGATTTGTAGAACGAAAAACAGATTATTCAGCTTTTGGTTATAAAGATGAATTATGGGACCGATGTAATATGGTCATAAAAACGGAGGTTAAATAATGCTTGCTAAAAGAATAATACCTTGCCTTGATGTTCGCGATGGAAAGGTAGTTAAAGGCGTTAATTTTGTAGGAATAAAAGAAGTTGGTGATCCCGTTGAATGTGCCGCTGAATATGATGCACAGGGCGCTGATGAAATTGTATTCCTTGATATAACTGCTACTCACGAAGGCAGAGGAACTATGCTTGAAGTGGTAAGAAATACAGCAAAGAAAGTTTTTGTTCCTTTAACAGTAGGCGGAGGAATAAAAACTATCGATGATTTCAGAGAGACATTAAGGGCGGGTGCTGATAAGGTTTCTGTCAATTCATCTGCTGTAAGAAATCCCGAACTTATAAGAGAAGCGGCTGATATCTTCGGTTCTCAGTGTGTTGTTGTTGCTATTGATGCTAAACGCAGAGAAAATGGGGGATTTACAGTTGTTGTAAACGGTGGAAGAATAGATATGGGTATTGATGCTGTTGAGTGGGCTAAAAAAGCTGAAGAACTCGGTGCAGGAGAGATACTCCTTACTTCTATGGATACAGACGGAGTTAAGAAAGGATTTGACATTGAACTTCTTAATGCTGTATGTTCTGTTGTTAAAATTCCTGTAATTGCGAGTGGTGGATGTGGTTCTCTTGAACACTTCTCTGAAGTGTTTGAAAAAACGGACGCATCAGCAGCACTTGCTGCATCATTGTTCCATTTTAAAGAACTTACAGTAGGCGATGTTAAAAAACATTGTCGCGAAAAAGGAATTCCAGTAAGATAAATATAAGGTGAACGATATGGAAAATATTATTTATAAAGATATTCACGATTTTTCTAAAGAAGAATTAGAAGATTTATTTCTTTCTGTCGAATGGTCATCGGGGCATTATCCTGAAAAACTTGTTGTTGCTATGAAAAATTTCGAAACGGTTTATTCTGCATGGGATGGTGACAAACTTATCGGAATGATTTGTGCTATGGATGACGGAATAATGACAGCTTATGTTCATTATCTTCTTGTAAATCCTGATTACCACGGAAATAAAATCGGCAGAACTCTTGTAGAAATGGTAAAAGAAAAATATTCTGATTATCTTCGCATAGTTCTTGTTGCATATAACGACGAACTTAATTTCTATGAGAAGTGTGGATTTAAAAGAGAAGAAAAATCTTCTCCAATGTTTATAACTTCTTTGTGGACGTAAAGGAGAATTTTATGGACAACATATGGAAAGAAATGTATTCGGCAGCAAAATCTGTTTTGAAACCCGAACGGATTTCAGATTTTGTCACAGCAGGAGAAGTTTCTGCAGCTATTCTCAGTAAATCAGGAAAGATTTATACAGGAGTGTGCATTGATACTTGTTGTACACTTGGAATTTGTGCTGAACGAAATGCTATATTTAATATGATAACTAATGGTGAATATGAAATAGAAAAAGTTTTGTGCATACCTCCTGTCGAAGGAAAGGGCGCACCTTGCGGGGCGTGTCGTGAACTTATGACACAACTTATGCCTGAAAGTTATAAAAATATTGAAATAATGTTGGATTATAAATCAGGACAGGTTGTTACTCTTGGAGAGTTGACACCTGAATGGTGGATATAAAAAAGGAGATTTTATGGTTAAGATTGATTTGAATGACCTTGATAAATTCTTTGAAAAAGGTGAGCTTATACCTGCAATTTGTTATGATATAAAGACAAAAACAGTTCTTATGCTTGCTTATATGAATAAAGAAAGTTTAAAAAAGACGCTTGAAACGGGTTATACTTGGTTCTGGAGCCGTTCTCGTCAGGAATATTGGAATAAAGGTGCTACATCAGGGAATCTTCAGAAAGTAATTTCTATTTATGGAGATTGCGATAACGACACTCTGCTTGTAAATGTTGAACAGACAGGTGTTGCCTGTCATACAGGTTCATATAGTTGCTTTTTCAATGAAATATATAATGAGGAGGAAAAATAAAATGACAGTTTACGAAGAAATCTTTGAGGTTATCAAAGAAAGAAAAAAACAGTTTGAAGATGGAACAGCTCAGGAAAATTCTTATACCTGCTATCTTTTTGAAAAAGGTGTTGACAAAATCTGTAAGAAAATAGGCGAAGAAGCTACAGAAACTGTTATTGCTGCAAAGAACAAAGATAATGACGAACTTAAAAACGAAATAAATGACCTTTTATATCATGTTATGGTGCTGTGCGCTAATCAGGGACTTGACTGGTCAGAGGTTGAAGAAGTTCTTAATGAAAGAAATGAGAAGATAGGAAATCTTAAAAAGTTCCATACAGTTGATAAGAATACATAATTTATTCTGCTATTTCAATTTTTATATGCACTAATATTGTCCTCCTTGAATACTATGTATTGAAGTTCTTTAACTTTAATCTTTTACAAGGAGGATATTTTTATGAGCAATACAAACTGTTCGGGCAACAACAATGCGGTATGCATAGAGGCGCAACGTATATATGATAGTTGCTGCGATAAGGAATGTATCCCCGATCTTGTTGTTTCTCTTGACAACAAGGCATGTTATGTCGATAGAAAATATACACTTGCAAAAACAAAATCTGTAAAGATTGATAATGTATGTATGTGTGTTGAAAGCGTTCCTTTCGATAAAGGATATTATTCTGTCGATATTACTTACACATTTGCACTTACAATCGACCTTTTTGAAGGACCATGCACATTACCTACAACAGTAACAGGTACTGCTGTTTACTCAAAGAAGGTAATTCTTTACGGTGGAACAGGGAATTCAAAGACTTTTTGTAGTGAAGGTTGCAATATTCTTACGGATTGCAACAATAACTGCGATCTTCCTAAGGCTTGTGTCCAGATAGTTGATCCTATCGTTCTCGAAACGAAGCTTGTTCCACTTTGTTGTGGACCCTGGACTGTTCCTCCTGTACCACAGGATGAACCTCTCATTCAGCCTTGTTGTTGTGGAAGTAATAATGCATCTTCTGTAGGAAAATGTCTTCATGTTTCAATAGGGCTTTTTTCTATAGTGAAACTTACAAGACAGGTTGCAATGCTTGTTCCTGTGTATGATTTCTGTATTCCTCAGAAACATTGCTGTGGAGATTCGATAAATCAGAATGCTTGTGATACATTCAATAAAATTGATTTTCCTACAGATGAATTTTTCCCTCCTGCACTTGATTGTTCAGGATGTACTACATGTGATTGCCTCGGAACAACCGAATAAAACGAAACCCGAAGAAGAAATTTCCTTCTTCGGGTATTTTTATTCATGAAAAACTTGCAAAAAATACTCTTGTGTGTTATAATATTATGTCAGTGTATGGAGGTGAATGGTATGGATGAACTTACTGTCAAAAAAAGAATAGAAGAATTATCTGAAGAGTTGTACAAGTATAATGAAGAATATTATGTTCTTGATAATCCGAGTGTCGATGATTACACATATGATATGAAGATGATAGAACTTAAGAATCTTGAAAAAGAGTTTCCACAATATCTGAAATCTGATTCTCCTACACAAAAAGTAGGTGGTTTTGCAGTAAATACTTTTGCAGAAGTAAAACATACCATTCAAATGTCAAGTTTGCAGGATGTTTTTTCTTTTGAAGAAGTAGAAGCGTATTTCGATAGATGTCGTAATGCGATAGGAGAAAACACATTTTTTGTTGTCGAACCTAAAATAGACGGTCTTTCTGTTTCGCTTGAATATAGGAATGGCGAATTTTTCCGAGGTTCAACAAGAGGAGATGGGTTTATAGGAGAAGATGTTACTGCAAATCTAAGAACAATTCGTTCTGTTCCTAAAAAACTTAATCAGAATATTCCTTACCTCGAAGTCAGGGGAGAGGTTTATATGTCAAGAGAAAGTTTTGAGGAACTTATTAAACAACAAGAATTGAATGACGAAAAACCTGCAAAAAACCCAAGGAATGCAGCTGCCGGTTCTTTAAGACAGAAAAATTCAAAGGTTACTGCAGAAAGAAAACTTGATATTTTTGTATTCAATATTCAGCAGATAGAAGGCGTTAGTCTTTCGTCTCATAAAGAATCCCTTGACTTTTTAAAAACTCTGGGTTTTGAAACTGTTCCTGGATATATCATAGTTTGCTCTTCTGAAGATGCTATAAAACGAATAAATGAGATAGCAGATGAACGAGTAGATTATTCTTTCGATATTGATGGAGTTGTAATAAAAGTTGATGATTTTTCAAAAAGAGAAATTATGGGATCGACTGCCAAGTGCCCAAAGTGGGCAGTGGCGTATAAATATCCACCTGAAGAAAAACAGACAATTCTTAAGGATATAGAAGTGAATGTAGGAAGAACAGGCGTTATCACTCCCGTAGCTGTTTTTGAGAGTATATCACTTGCAGGTACGAGTGTTTCAAGAGCAACGCTCCATAATCAGGAGTTTATTTCCGAAAAGGATATACGAATAGGAGATACTATTCTTGTAAGAAAAGCAGGAGAGATTATTCCTGAGGTTTTAAAAAGTGTTTCTCATAGTGAGAATTCACAGCACTTCCATCTTCCGGATAAATGTCCTGCTTGTGGGACAGTGACGGTTTCCTGTGAAGATGAAAGTGCAGTTAGATGTCCTAATGTGGATTGTCCTGCACAAATATTAAGAAATATAATTCATTTCGCAAGTAAAAAGGCAATGGATATTGAAGGATTAGGCCCTGCAAATGTAGAACTTTTACTTGAAAATAAACTTATTTCATCTGTTGCCGATTTATATGAACTCAAGGCAAATGATCTTCTTGTTCTTGAAAGATTCGCAGAAACTTCTTCCGAAAAACTTATTGCATCTATTCAAAATTCTAAAAACGCACCACTGGACAGAGTGATTTTTGCATTAGGCATTCGGAATGTAGGCTCTGAAACAGCAAAACTTCTTTGTGATAGATTTCCTGATATAGATCAGATAATGTCAGCAACAATTGAAGAAATTTCTTCAATTGATGGTTTTGGTGATATTACTGCAAAGAATGTTTATGATGCATTCAGAAACGAACGCAACATAGAACTAATAAAACGATTTAAAGAATACGGATTTACTATGAAGTATATCTCAAATAAATCTGAAGATGAGCGCTTTAAAGGACTTACGTTCGTTCTCACAGGAACATTACCTACAATGACTCGAGACGAAGCTAAGGCTATAATAGAAAAATTTGGTGGTAAAGCATCGTCTTCTGTTTCTAAAAAGACAAGTTATGTTCTCGCAGGTGAGGCAGCAGGAAGTAAACTTACAAAAGCAGAAGAACTTGGTCTTAAAATAATAGACGAAAATGAATTTAAAAATATGATAAAATAAAGAAAGGTGAATTAAGATGGATATTGATATCAAATACATTGCAAAGCTTTCTCGTATCAGCATAAATCCTGAAGATGAAGCAAAGTTTGAAAAGAATATGCAGGAAATTGTCGATATGGTAAATGGAATGCCCGAAATCAGCGATGAACTTATTCTTGATAAGAACAACGCTATGACTTTAAGAGAAGATGTTGCTGAAACAGGCAAATTTACAAGAGAAGAACTTATGAAAAATGCTCCTGAGGTTCAGGCAGGTTGTCTGCTTGTTCCAAAGACAGTAGAGTAAGGAGGAAATGAAAAATGGAATTGTTTGAAAGAACAGCATCCGAACTTTCTTCCATGCTCAGAAACAAGGAATGTAGTTCGGTTGAAATTACGGAATCTGTATATAACAGAATAGAAAAGGTTGAAGATAAGGTTAATTCTTATATTACACTCTGCAGAGATACTGCTATTGAAAAGGCGAAAGAAGTTGATAATGCTATTGCTGAAGGTAAGGAACTGTCAGCACTTGCAGGTATTCCTATCGCTGTAAAGGATAATATTTCTACAAAGGGAATACGTACAACATGTGCGTCGAAAATGCTTGAAAACTATGTGCCTCCGTTTAATGCAACTGTTGTTGATAAAATCAATGTTGCAGACATGGTTATAACAGGTAAAGTCAATATGGACGAGTTTGCTATGGGTTCTTCGACAGAAAATTCATATTTCAAGAAGACTCGTAACCCCCATGATACAGACAGAGTTCCGGGTGGTTCATCAGGTGGATCTGCTGCTGCTGTTGCAGCTGGTGAAGCAATTGTATCACTTGGTTCTGATACAGGTGGATCTATTCGTCAGCCCTCATCTTATTGTGGAGTAATAGGACTTAAGCCTACATATAGCAGTGTTTCTCGTTATGGTCTTGTCGCTTTTGCATCATCACTTGACCAGATTGGGCCTATCGCACGTTCGGTAGAAGATACTGCGATGCTTTATTCTGCTATATGTGGTTTTGATAAAATGGATGCAACTTCAAAAACGAGAGAATATCCTGATTTCAAAGCAGGGCTTTCTGCTGATGTTAAGGGACTTAAAATCGGTATTCCTTCTGAATATTATGGTGAAGGAATAGATGACTCTGTTAAAACAGCAGTTATGAATGCTGTTAAGGAACTTGAAAAGAATGGTGCAATTGTGAAGAATATTTCATTACCAAGTACAGAGTATGCTATAAAGGCATATTATATCATTTCGTCTGCTGAAGCTTCATCAAACCTTGCTCGTTTTGACGGAGTTAAATATGGTTATAGAGCGAAGGATTATACTACTCTTGTTGATATGTATGAAAAGACAAGAAGCGAAGGCTTTGGTGATGAAGTAAAGCGAAGAATTATGCTCGGTACATTTGTTCTTTCGAGTGGATATTATGATGCTTATTACAAGAAGGCAAAACTCCTTCAGCAGAAAATCAAGCAGGAATTTAATGATACATTCAATGATGTTGACGTTATCATCACACCTACTGCACCTGCAAAGGCATTTAAGATAGGCGAAAATTCTGATAATCCTCTCAAAATGTATGCTGCTGATGTTTGTACAGTTCCTGTAAATATCGCAGGTCTTCCTGGTCTTAACATTCCTTGTGGCTCTGATAACGGTATGCCTATAGGTCTTCAGATTATAGGTAAAGAATTCAGCGAACAAACGCTTTTCAATACAGCGTATGCTTATGAAAAAACAATGGGTAATCTTTGCAAGATACCTTCACTTGATTGAAAGGGGAGTGGATTTTGATGAATAATAACTATGAAATGGTTGTAGGACTTGAAGTTCACGCCGAACTCAATACTGCATCAAAAATTTATTGTAGCTGTAAAAATGCATTCGGGCTTGAAGTTAATTCACAGGTTTGTCCTATTTGTATGGGAATGCCCGGAACATTGCCTACACTTAACGAAAAAGTAGTAGAATACGCAATAAAGATGGGGCATGCACTTAACTGTAAAATAAATTCGGTTTGTAAGCAAGACAGAAAAAACTATTTTTATCCTGACCTTCCTAAAGCATATCAGATTTCTCAGGCAGAAGTTCCTCTTTGTGAAAATGGTCATCTTGATATAATGGTTGACGGAAAAACAAAGACTATCGGGGTAACTCGTATTCATATCGAAGAAGACGCCGGTAAACTTCTTCATGATGATAGCTTTGCGGGTTCACTTGTAGACCTTAACCGTTGTGGAGTCCCACTTATAGAAATTGTTTCTGAACCCGATATCAGAAGCGTTGCCGAAGCGAAGGCTTATCTCGAAACAATTCGTTCAATTCTTCAGTACATTAATATTTCTGACTGTAAGATGCAGGAAGGCTCTATCCGTTGTGATGTAAATGTGTCTGTTCATAAGATAGGCGAACCTTTTGGAACACGTTGTGAAATGAAGAATGTAAACAGCTTCAGTGCTGCTATCAGAGGAATTGAATTTGAAGCAAATCGTCAGATTGAAGTTCTTGAAAATGGTGGAGTTATCGAACAGGAAACACGTCGTTGGGATGACGCAAAGGGCGAAAGTATCCTCATGCGTACAAAGGAAAATGCTAATGATTATCGTTATTTCCCTGAACCTGACCTTTTGACAATTGTTGTTGACGAAGAAAAGATAGCAGAACTTAAAAACTCACTTCCCGAACTTCCTAATGCTAAACTCAGAAGATATGTTGACGAATTTGGTATTTCTCAGAATGATGGTGCACTTATTGCAGAATCAGTTGAAAAGGCGAGACTTTTTGATGAAGCTGTTGCACTTAAAAAAGGTACACCTAAGGGGATTATAAAGTGGATTTTAGGTGATATTTCTAAATATATCAATGAAACAGGTAAGTCTGTTTCCGATATGAAAATAACTCCTGAAAGACTTGCTGAACTCGTAGGAACTATAGAAAGTGGTCAGATTTCAAATGCATCAGGAAAGATAGTTTTTGAAACAATGCTTGCAGAAGATAAGGATGTTTCTGAAATTATCAAAGAAAAGAATCTTTCACAGAATTCTAATACTGATGAACTCGAAGCGCTTGCAAGAGATGTTCTTGTACAAAACGAAAAATCTGTTACTGACTATAAAGGTGGCAAAACTAATGCACTTGGTTTCCTTGTTGGTCAGTGTATGAAGGCGTCAAAGGGACAAGCAAATCCTGGTATGATGAGAGATATAGTTATAAAGCTTCTTTCAGAATAAAAAACATAAAGCCTTAGAAGAAATTCTTCTAAGGCTTTAATTATATCTGTTTATAAAATAAATTATAAGTGGAAGGAATACAGCGAAAGATAACAACAAACTAATCGATGAAAGGATAATTCCCCATATAGCAAGTTTTTTTCTTTCAGCATTATGTTTGATCGCTTTTATACCACAAAATATCGAATAAATTGGGAGATAAATCTGAAAACAATAGGGAATAACTATGCTTATTACACCTATTACAAAAGAGGTAACAGAATTTTTTGAACTCCTCATTTCTTCTTCTTTTTCATATTCAAGATACATTTCATGATACCATTCATCTTCACCATTGTCATATGTGTCTTTTATAAAAGTTTCAGGTGGATTCGATTCGACTCCACCTGATTCTTTACTGAAAATAAATTTGTCCATTAATTATTCCATCATTGCTTCCTGAGCATCCATAAGAATATCTTCATATTCTTCCTGTGTCATTTCACCTGTTGAAACAGCCTGAATAAGTTCTTGAATTGTATAACCTGAAGCTTCTTCAACAGAGTTGTTAAGTGTTATGAAAGAAACAAGCATATAGAGACAAGCAAAGAATGAAAGAATGTTAAGAACGATACCTGCAATAGCCATTCCTTTGCCACCGAGTTTATTAACAAGTGACATAATTCCTAAAATTACACCTAAAAGTGAAATTACAGCAGGAACAAGCATTGCATAGTTTGATGTAAATACTGCTATAAAGCTGAATAAACAACATCCGAGTACAAACATTACGATACCGATTACCATTGATGCGATAGCAAGACCTTTACTTTTCTTTTCGCCATTGCTTTCGGGTTCATACTGAACATAGCTATAATCCTGCTGTTCTGGTGCGCCATAGGGGTTGTTGAAATTGTTATCCATTATTTTCTCTCCTTTATTTTATTTATTTTTAAATATTATTCAGAAATAAGGGCAAGTGTATCTCTTGCGATGAGGAGTTCTTCATTTGTAGGAACAACCCATACATCAACCTTTGAATTTTCTGTAGAAATTTTCTGAAGTTTACCACGAATTGTAGAGTTGAGTTCGTTATCGATTTCTATTCCGAAGAAACTCATATCAGCGCAAACCTTTTCACGAACATCAGTAGCATTTTCGCCGATACCACCTGTGAAAAGAACTGCGTCAAGACCATTCATAGCAGCAGCATATGAACCGATATATTTTTTGATCTGATATACAAGCATATCTCCTGCAAGGATTGCTCTTTCATTTCCTTCTGCAGCAGCCTTAGTAACATCTCTGTTGTCAGGAGATACACCCGAAACTCCTAAGAAACCAGATTCTTTGTTGAGGTAATTACTCATTTCCGAAGCAGAAAGACCGAGCTTTTTCTGAACAAATGTTACTGCTGAAGGGTCAACACAACCTGAACGTGTTCCCATAAGAACACCATCAAGGGGAGTGAATCCCATAGATGTATCTACTGATTTACCACCATCAACTGCTGTAATCGAAGAACCATTGCCAAGATGACATGAAACAATCTTGAGATCCTTAATATCCTTGCCCATAGCTTCTGCAAGTTTCTGTGAAACAAAACGATGTGATGTTCCATGGAAACCATACTTTCTTACTGCAAAATCCTTATAGCATTTATAAGGAAGACCAAACATATAAGCCTTAGCAGGCATTGTCTGATGGAATCCTGTGTCGAATACAACAACCTGAGGTACATTTTCAGGAATTACTTTTTTACAAGCCCAAAGTGCGAGAGCATGGGGGTGATTATGTACAGGAGCGAGTTCCTGAAGATCATCAATCTGCTGGATGACTTCGTCTGTAACAAGTACTGATTTTGTAAATATTTCTGCACCCTGCACGATACGATGTCCGACAGCTGAGATTTCAGACATGCTCTTGATTACAGAAGCGTCACCTGTTGTAAGAACTTCAACTAATTTTTCAAACGCTTCAGTATGTGTAGGAAATTTACAGTCCATATCAACAGTTCTTCCGTCAAATGTCTTGTGTGAAATGTGTCCGTCAATACCGATTCTGTCTGCGTTACCCTTTGCGATAACTTCTTCAGTTTCCATGTTGAGAAGCTGGTATTTAAGTGATGAGCTTCCTGCGTTTACTACGAGAATAATCATATTTTTTTCTTCCTCTCAAAGATATTCGCTATAAAATAGCACTGTATAACATTATAATACACTTATATGAAAAAATCAAGAGTTTTTTATCTTCTTTACATTATTAAAATTGTAGGTTATAATTATATTAATCAAATGTTTGGAGGTAATAATGAGATGCCGTCTTTTTCATATACAGTAAAAGAAGAACTTTGTTCTGAAATAACAGATCGTGATAAAAAATATGCATGTTTATACGGTATGCTTATTTCTGCAAAATATTTTGATTTTAATAAAATAGTTTTTCAGACAAAGAATGATAAGGTTTTTTCTCTTTTTAAAGAACTTATTTTATCGGTTGTTAAAAATAAATCTGTACTTAAAATAACGGAAAAAACTAATAAAACAGGATCTTGTACATATTCTGTAGAATTATTATCAGATACAGAAAATATACTCAACAG
>JAZNQY010000087.1:0-13372 GCA_045590375.1 Oscillospiraceae bacterium
AAAGTTGATTATCTTCCTATGGTTAAACTTCAGCAGGAAAACTGGATAGGACGTTCGACAGGCGCGTTTGTAAATTTTGATATTAAGGGTATTGACGAAAAACTCAGAATTTACACTACTCGTCCTGATACACTCTATGGCGTAACATTTATGGTTATTGCTCCTGAACATCCTATTATTGAAAAATACCGTGATAAAATCACAAACATCGATGCACTTGATGAGTATAAGAAGGAATGTTCTCTTAAGAGTGAATTTGAGAGAACTCAGCTTGTTAAGGATAAAACAGGTGTGAGAATAGAAGGACTTTCTGCAATCAATCCTATAACAGAAAAAGAAATTCCTATTTACATTTCCGATTATGTTATGATGGGTTACGGCACAGGTGCTATTATGGCTGTTCCTGCACATGATTCTAGAGATTATGATTTTGCAAAGAAATTCGGAATTGATATAATCGAAGTAATCAAGGGTGGAGATATTTCAAAGGAAGCTTATACAGGCGACGGAGAAATGGTAAACTCAGGTGTTCTTGATGGAATAAGCAATAAGAAGGATGCTATCGAAAAAATGCTTTCTGTACTTGCTGAAAAGGGATGTGGAGAAAAGGGCGTTCAGTATAAGATGAAGGACTGGGCATTCAATCGTCAGAGATACTGGGGAGAACCTATCCCGATAGTTCATTGTCCTGAATGTGGAATAGTTCCTGTTCCTTATGAAGAACTTCCTTTAAGACTTCCTCCTGTTGATGATTTCAGACCGGGAACAGATGGAGAAAGCCCTCTTGCTAAGATTGATTCATTTGTAAATTGCAAATGCCCTAAGTGTGGTAAGGATGCAAAACGCGAAACAGATACAATGCCTCAGTGGGCAGGTTCATCGTGGTATTTCCTTCGTTATTGTGATCCTAAAAATGCCGAAGCACTTGCTTCAAAGGAAGCGCTTGATTACTGGATGCCTGTTGACTGGTATAATGGTGGTATGGAACATGTTACAAGACACCTTATCTATTCTCGTTTCTGGCATAAATTCCTTTATGATATAGGCGCAGTAACAACAGAAGAACCTTATTCAAAGAGAACTGCTCAGGGACTTGTTTTAGGACCTGATGGTGTTAAGATGAGTAAATCAAGAGGAAATGTTATCGATCCTAATGATGTTGTTGATGAATACGGCGCAGATGTTTTAAGAGTTTATGTTCTCTTTATGGGTGATTACGAACAGGCTGCTCCTTGGAGCGAAAACAGTATGAAGGGATGTAAGAGATTCCTTGACAGAATATGGGCTCTTCAGGATAAGCTTGTTGATGGAGATGAGTATCGCCCCGAACTCAGAGCAGCTCTGCACAGAACTATCAAGAAGGTATCAAAGGATATCGAAGATATGAAGTTCAATACAGCAGTTGCTGCAATGATGACTTTAATTAATACTATTTATGACATTGGAACAATAAATAAGGCAGAATATAGAGACTTACTTATTATGCTTAATCCTTTTGCACCTCATATTACTGAAGAAATCTACGAATTGTGTGGTTTTGGTGGATATGTTCATGATGCGAAATGGGTTGAATATAACGAAGAATTCTGCATTGAAGATACAATCGAAATTGCAGTTCAGGTAAATGGTAAACTCAGAGGAACTGTGATGATTGCATCAGATGCAGAAAAAGATGATGTTATCGCTATTGCTAAATCCGATGCTAAAATTGCTGATTTTATAGCCGGAAAAGATATTGTTAAGGAAATTTATGTTCCTAAGAAACTTGTTAATATCGTTGTCAAGTAATTTTGTAAAAACCACTTGACAATCCATGTGGTTATGGTGTATAATAATTTTTGTATCATTAAGATATGAATATTTTGTTACCATAATTTGATGCTTAGTGTGTCAGATTTTTCTGGTATATAATCCTCTGTCAAATGGCAAAGGGAGGGAATGAGAAATGGCAGAAATCCGTGTTGGTAAGAACGAATCACTTGACACAGCGCTCAAGCGTTTTAAGAGAAGCTGCGCTAAAGATGGCGTTATAGCTGAAGTTCGTAAAAGAGAACACTATGAGAAGCCTTCGGTTAAGCGTAAGAAAAAGTCCGAAGCTGCGCGTAAGCGTAAGTACAACTAACAATGAGGGCGAGCAGTTTTTCTCTGCTCGCTTTTTCATTATGAGGAGAATTTAAAATGCTGTTTAAACCAACTTTCGTTTTTAATACAGTAACAGAGATAACATCGGCTTTTCTTAAGCAAAACGGTATAAAAGGGCTTATTTTGGATTTGGATAATACTTTAACTACCCATAATAATCCTAAACCTCCGAAATATATTATTGCTTGGATAAATGCAATGAAAAGCGCAGATATTCCCCTTGTTATTGTTTCAAATAATAAATACGACAGAGTAAGGCCTTTCGCACAGATGTTGCAACTTCCTTTTATTTCAGATGGTGCAAAACCTCTTACCAAAGGAATTGATGAAGCAAGAAAGGCAATGAAACTTTCAAAAAATGAAGTAGCAATAGTAGGAGATCAGATTTTTACGGATATGCTAGGTGCTAACATCAAAAGAATGCCTACTATCTATGTTTATCCCATAGAACTTGAAGACGGTTTGTTTTTCAGAATCAAGCGTGTCCTCGAAACACCATTTCTTCCAAGAAAGCATGATTTTAAATCAAGGAGAAAAAAAGTATGACAGCAATTTTCGGGCCTGCAGGTACTCCTGAAAATTTCAAAACTATGGGATATAAGAATTCTTTAGATATTCCTGATTATCTTTGTAGCGTAGGACTTGATTGCTTTGAATATCAGTGTGGACAGGGAGTAAGGATAAAAGAAGAACTAGCGAGAAATATCGCTGATAAGGCAAAAGAAAAAAACATTGTTATGTCTCTTCATGCACCATATTTTATTTCACTTTCAAGCGTTGAAAAGGAAAAAAGAGACAAGAGCATAGATTACATCCTTCAGAGTGCAAGGGCAGTTGACTGGTTGGGTGGAACAAGAATAGTCATACATTCGGGATCTTGTTCTAAAATATCGAGAGAAGAAGCTCTTTATTTTGCAAAGGATACTTTGAAAAGAGCAAGAGAAGCACTTGTTTCCGAGGGGCTTTCTCATATAAGGTGTTGTCCTGAAACTATGGGTAAAGTTAATCAACTTGGTGATCTTAACGAAGTTATGGAACTTTGTCTAGTTGATGAAAGTTTTATACCCTGCATTGACTTTGGACATCTTAACGCAAGAACGTTTGGAAATTCAAAAACGAAGCAGGATTATGAGCTTATATTAAAAACTATTGAAAATAAACTTGGAAAGTCAAGACTTAACGAATTTCACTCTCATTTCAGTAAAATAGAGTATACAGAAAATGGTGGAGAAAAACGTCATCTTACTTTTGAAGATACTGTTTATGGTCCTGAGTATGAACCTTTGATGGAACTTGTCTATAAATATGGAATATCACCGACTTTTATTTGTGAAAGTGCAGGAACACAAGGTATAGATGCTAAATCTATGAAAGAATATTATATGAGTTTAAAATAGTTTCGAAAGGAGTTTTTATGAAAATTCTTATTATTAACGGACCTAATATAAATCTTACAGGAATGCGCGAAAAGGGAATATACGGTAGCGAGACTTATTCTGACATATGTGAGTATCTTTGTGATTATTCAAAATCAAAAGATGTTGTTGCTGATATTGTTCAAAGTAATCATGAAGGCGAAATTATTGATAAAATTCATTCTACTTTAAACGTTTATGATGGCATAGTTATCAACGCAGGCGCTTATACTCATTACAGTTATGCTATAAGAGATGCTATTGCTGCTGTTAACATTCCTTGCGTTGAAGTCCATTTCAGCAATATTCATGGTAGAGATGAGTTCAGAACCAAATCAGTCATTGCTCCTGTATGCAAAGGACAGATAGCAGGATTCGGAAAATACAGTTATTGTCTTGCTATCGATGCACTTCTGAGTATTAAGGGGGAAAACAATGTCTGATGTGCCTTTTGATTACCTTGGTAATCATGTTCACATTTTGTATGGCAAATATAATGGCTATGTTGATTGCGTTATGCTGACATCGGATGTGAACATAAGATATTTTACAGATGCAAATGTTTCTGATGCTATCTTTGTTGCTGTTCGTTCCGGTTGGTGTTATCTTTTTGTCGATTCTAGATATTATGAAGAAGCATGCAGAGAGGCTATGAATTGCGAAGTTGTTCTTCTTAAAGATAGAAAAAAACAGATTTCAGAATGTTTTTCAAGACATAACGTTACAAAAGTTGGAATTGAAACTGATTATGTAACTATAGATGAACTGAAAAGTCTGAAAAAAGATTTTAAAGAAGTAGAAATAGTTGAAGATGGTTTTGTTGGTTCGGCAATTAAAGAAATGCGACTTGAAAAAACTGATTCTGAATTATCAAAAATTCAGAAAGCTCAGCTGATTTCTTCTCAGGCTCTTGATCATCTTATAAAGAATGATATCAGAGAAGGCGTTTCAGAACGTTATCTGGCTGCAAAATATTGTGAATATATAGCTCGTTTTGGTGCAGAAAAAGTATCTTTCGATACAATAGTGCTGTTTGGTAACAATTCGTCCAAACCACATGGTGTGCCTTCAAACAGAACACTTATAAGAGGGGATAATATCCTCATAGATTGTGGTGCTAAATACTATGGTTACTGCAGCGATATGACAAGAAACATCTTTTTCGGAAATCCGACCGAAAAATATCTGAACGTTTACAACATTGTTCTTGAAGCACAGAAAAGAGCTTTGGAAAAAGCAGTTTTTAAAGCGAAACTTGCAGATATTGATGCTGCAGCAAGAGATTATATAGCTGAACAAGGATATGGCGATAAGTTCGGGCATGCTACAGGACATGGTGTCGGAATGGATATTCATGAAAAACCTTCTATTGCACCACCGAAAAATTTTCTTTATCCTACTCTTCATGACAGAATGGTGGTTACTATAGAACCCGGAATATACCTTCCTGGAGAATTTGGGGTTAGAATAGAAGATTTAATCGCTGTTAAGGGAGATAAAGTATATAATCTGACGAATTTTTCTAAAGAATTGATTGTTTTGTAAAAAATGCTTGATTTTTTATGCAAAATGAAGTACAATAATAATATTAAATTATGACATACGGAGGTTTCTTATGATTACAGCAGGAGATTTCAGAAACGGAGTTACTTTCGAAGAAGACGGAAATGTTCTCCAGATTGTTGAATTTCAGCATGTTAAGCCCGGTAAAGGCGCAGCATTTGTAAGAACAAAGATCAAGAATGTTATTACAGGTGCAGTAATTGAAAAGAGTTATAACCCTTCAGCAAAGTTCCCTACAGCTTTTGTTGAAAGAAAGGATATGGAATATTCTTATTCTGACGGAGATCTTTATTACTTTATGGACTCTGAAACATACGAACAGGTTCCTATCAGCTCATCTGAACTTTCAGATAACTTCAAGTTTGTTAAGGAACAGATGGTATGTAAGGTTTGCTCATACAAGGGTAAGGTGTTTGCAGTTGAACCCCCCAACTTTGTTGAACTCGTTGTAACAGAAACAGATCCTGGTTTCAAGGGAGATACTGCTACAAACGCAACAAAGCCTGCAGTTCTTGAAACAGGCGCTGAAATTAAGGTTCCTCTTTTCATCGATCAGGGTGAAACAATCAGAATTGACACTCGTACAGGCGAGTACATGGAAAGAGTTTAATTCTATTATTGATTTTTAGTGAGGAGGCAATATTATGAGTCTTACAGAAAAAGTTGCTTATCTTAATGGTCTTATGTCAGGTCTTGATATAAACGATTCAACACCTGAAGGTAAGGTTTTGCTTCAGATGGCTGATATTCTTTCGGAAATGGCAGATGTTATCGAGGGAGTTCAGGATGAAATTGATGAGATCACAGAACTTGTTGATACAATTGACCAGGATCTTGGCGATGTAGAAGAAGATCTTTACGGCGATGATTGCGATTGCGACTGCGATTGTTGCGATGATGACTGCGATTGTGCAGACGATGATTTTCTTTATGAAGTTGTTTGCCCGAGTTGTGGAGATTCAATCTGTCTCGACGAGTATATGATTGAAGACGGATCAATCAATTGTCCTAACTGCAACGAACTTCTTGAATTTGATCTTGAAGAGTGCGATTGCGAAGATTGTGAAGATTGCGAATAATATTGCATATAATTAAATATTAATAATTGTTTCAGGGCGAGGTGAAATTCCTCACTGGTAGTAATGCCTAAAAGGTTAGTCTACGAGCGCTTGCGCAGAATCGGTTAGATTCCGATACCAACGGTAAAGTCCGGATTGAAGAAACAAAAAATAGGTGATCTATTATTGTCTGTTTGCGCCCACAAATATTTTTGTGGGTGCTTTTTATTTTTTAGAGGTGATAGAGTGTATGAAGAATGAAAAACTAAAAAAAATGATTGTCCTTTCAATGTTGGCAGCAATTTCTTATCTTACTGTATTTCTGATAAGAATACCATTTATTCCTTCAGTTGATTTTCTTAAATACGAGGCGAAAGATGTTATTATTGCAATATCGGGATTTTTATATGGTCCATTATCTGCTGCCTTGGTGTCTGTTGTTGTGTCTCTTATCGAGATGTTTACGATAAGTAGCACAGGACCATACGGACTTATTATGAACATTTTTTCTACACTTTCATTTGTTCTTCCTGCTGCAATAATTTATAAGCGTAAAAAAACTATAAATTCTGCGGTTATAGGGCTTTGTGTGGGAGTAGTTATAATGACATTTGCTATGCTTGTGTGGAACTATTTTATTACTCCATTATATCTTAAAGTTCCGACAGAAGTAGTTGTTGGTCTGATGCTTCCGGGATTTTTACCATTTAATTTTATAAAAGCCCTTATCAATGCAGTTATTACTTTTATTCTCTATAAGCCACTGGTAAAAATACTCAGAAAAGCAAAACTTATGCCTAAACAGGAAGAAACAGAAAACTCTGAAAAGAAATCGGAATTACTTTTTAATATAATAGCTGTTCTTATTTTCGTTTTACTTGTTGGAATTATTATTGTTATTAATTTTCTGAAATAATTCTATTGACATAGTTCGGACTATATAGTATAATAGTCTTGAAAATTGAATAGCCTTATCAAGAGTGGCGGAGGAAACAGGTCCTATGAAGCCCGGCAACCTATTTAAAATAAGGTGCTAATTCCTGCGGAGCAATCCGAAAGATGAGGATTTTTTAGAAATCAGACGCTTTCGATGTTTCGAAAGCGTTTTTTATTCGGCTATTGGTTTTCAAATAAATCAATACGGAGGAATTTATAAATGAAAACATTCTTTACTTCAGAATCAGTTACAGAAGGACATCCCGACAAAGTGTGCGACCAGATTTCAGACGCTGTTCTTGATGCTATTCTTGAACAGGACCCTATGGCTCGTGTTGCTTGTGAAACTGCTTGTACAACAGGAATGGTGCTTTGTATGGGCGAAATTACAACAACAGCAAGTGTAGATATTCCTAAAATAGTAAGAAAAACAGTTCTTGAAATCGGATATGATAACGCTGAATGTGGATTTGACGGAAATACATGCGCTGTTCTCACAAGCATTGATGAACAGTCTGCTGATATTGCAATGGGTGTTGATAAAGCAGATGAAGCTAAAAAGGGTTCTTCTGCTGACAGTGATGTCACAGGTGCAGGGGATCAGGGCATGATGTTTGGCTACGCTTGTAATGAAACAGAAGAACTTATGCCTATGCCTATTTCGCTTGCACATAAACTTTCTAAGAAACTTTCGGAAGTAAGAAAGAACGGAACTTTACCTTATCTTCGTCCCGACGGAAAATCACAGGTAACTGTTGAATACGAAGATGGAAAGCCTGTAAGAGTAGATACAGTTGTTGTTTCTTCTCAGCATAGCGACGATGTTACTCTTGAACAGATAAGAAAAGATATTATAGAAAAGGTAATTAAGACAACTATTCCTGCTGAGCTTATGGATGAAAATACAGTTTACTATGTAAATCCTACAGGAAGATTTGTTATTGGTGGACCTCATGGAGACAGTGGTCTCACAGGCAGAAAGATTATTGTTGATACTTATGGTGGATATGCTTGTCATGGTGGTGGAGCATTTTCTGGAAAAGACCCCACAAAGGTTGACCGTTCAGGTGCTTATATGGCAAGATATATTGCTAAAAACATTGTAGCAGCAGGTCTTGCTGAAAAATGCGAAGTTGAACTTGCTTATGCTATTGGTGTTGCAAAGCCTGTATCTGTTCTTATTCAGACTTATGGTACAAGTTCTTATTCATCAGAGCAACTTGCAACTGCTGTTGACAAGGTATTTGATTTAAGACCTGCATCAATTATTAAAACTCTTGATCTCAGAAAACCTCAGTATAAGAACCTTGCTGCTTATGGCCATATAGGCAGAGAAGAACTCAATGTAGCATGGGAAAAAACAGATAAGGTTGATGAACTTAAGGCTGCATTATAACGAATTATATATTTATAGTTGATTTATGTGAATAATAAGATTAAAATCCGAAGGAATCTAATTTTCTTCGGATTTCTTTTATTTGGAAAGACATTTATTTTGTCTTTTATATTGACTATTATTTTGTAAAGTTGTATAATAAATATACATATTGTATTATTTTTATGGAGTTGTCATATGAAAAAGAAAATATCTTTAATCCTGACATTTTTCCTTACAATTAGTTTTTTGACAGCTTGTCGTAAAGAAATAGAGAGTATTCCTTATGAAGAAGAACCAATGATTCCTTCGGAAATGGTTATTGATTTTTCCAATCCTGACGGAACATTTTATTCTGATACAACTTTGATTTCCGAACTTGAATTACCTGAAGAAACAGAAATTACATCTGAAAATACAATTGTTGCAGAAACTGAAACTCAGATTGTAGAAACTACAACAAAATTGACAACACAGGAAACTACTGTTGTTACAACAACTGAACAGATAACAACTACAACAATTGCTACCACAACTACTGTTCCTGTTACTACAACGGTTGCAACAACGACAATCCCTAAAGCTACATATAATCCGTCAAATTATACACCTATCAATTATAATAATCAGGTAGGAATGTGGATTTCATTTCTTGAATTTCAAAATATCTTAAAAGGTAAGTCGGAATCTCAATTCAGAAAATCTGTATGTGAAATGTATGATAATTGCGTTTCAATGGGAATTAATACTGTTTATGTTCATGCACGTTCACACGGAGATTCATTTTATGCTTCTGATTTATATCCCTGGTCTAAGAATATAACGGGTGAAATAGGTGCTAAACCTTCTTTTGACCCATATGAAATACTTGTAGAAGAAGCGCATAAAAGAGGACTCTCATTTCACGCCTGGATAAATCCTATGCGTACTGTTACAGAAGATGATATGAAAAAAATATCAGATTCTTATCAAATAAAAAAATGGGCAAAAACTAAAAATGGTACATATATCGTAAATGTTAACGGAACTTATTGGCTTAATCCTGCTTATAAAGAAGTAAGACAACTTATTGTAAATGGTGCACAAGAAATTGTTTCAAGATATAATGTTGACGGAATTCATATAGATGACTATTTTTATCAGTCATCATTTACTAATTCATTCGATAAATCAGTGTTCTCTTCAAGTGGTTATTCTGATTTGAAAAGTTTCAGGATTAACAATATAAATCTTATGGTTAAGGAACTTTACAGTGGTGTAAAGAATATTAATCCATCTGTTTTATTTGGAATCAGTCCTGCAGGAAATATTGATAATTTATATGCTTATCATTGCGCCGATGTTAAAACATGGTGTTCAAAAAACGGATACTGCGATTACATAATTCCTCAGATATATTGGGGATTTACCCATAAATCTGCTGCATATGACAAAATGCTGGACCAGTGGTGTTCTATACATACAAATAAAAATGTCAAACTTGTTGTAGGTCTTGCGGCATATCGTGCCGCGGACGGAGAAATGGAGAATGAACCTCAGGTTCTTTCAAAACAGATTTCTTATTTTAAAAATCAATATCCTTCGCATTATGGAGGAGTAGCTTTCTTCAGATACGAAAACCTTTTCAAACCATCATCAGCGCAAAAAGGCAAAATTCAATCTGAATTAGAAGCTTTAAAATCACAGCTTAAGTAGCAGAAAGGAGGGAAAGGTATGAAAAAAAGAATGTTTTCAAAAATATTTGCTATGTTTGTTGTATTTATAGCTTTTTTTGCCCAAAATAGTGTTCAATTGTCAGCTGTTATGGAAGGAACTGAAACAGCAACAACTCAAGTCCCTGAAACTTCTGTTTCGACAGAAAATGCATTTACTGATGAACAACTTGAAGATTTTGTTGAACCTGAATATGTAAGTCAGTTTACCTTTCCCGACTATATGAAGGCTGTAACTTTAAGGCCTTCTCTTGATTTTGCAAAAGAAATTGTTACAGAAACGGAAGATGGTGTTATTACTAAGTCTGAACCTACATCAGAACAAATTTCTGCCGAGCTCGATGAAATAATGACAAATATATCATCTCTTGGAATGAATTCAGTAATCATTTTTACTTCGTATGATGGTAAGGCTTATTATTCCGATGATATAAATGATACAGTAGAGGTTACTCCTGTTGAAATGGCAATATCAAAAGCAAAAGATAACGGACTTTTCGTTTATCTTGTGTTTGATATAAATTTTGTCCTTACAAGTCTTGAAAATAAGTCTTTGCAGGAGAGAATAGATTATCTTGCTATAAAGACTCATTATTTTACAGCAAAAAACAGAGTAGACGGCATACTTTTAAATGGATATTATTCATCTAAGAACAAGACAAGCCTTAATGACTATATGCAGAACGGATCAGGAATAGGCTTTGAAAACTGGCTTATGGATAATGGGGCATATGTTTTCAGTCTTGTTAGTGATGCTATAAGAAAAACGAATAATACGGTTCCTGTTGGAATTTATATTTCAGATGTATGGTCTAACTATACAACAAACGAGAAAGGTTCTCAGACTTTTGGACAGTTTGAAGCACTTTCTGATGGATATGCTGATACTCTTGCTTACGTTCAGTATGGATACGCAGATTTTATTATGCTTGATGCCCAAGGTGCTATCACTGATGAAAGCGTTCCTTTCGAGGAACTTGTACGTTGGTGGGCAAACTATGCCGTCCTTGAAAATCTTCCTTTTTATGTAATGCATAATAATCAGAAGATATATACGGATGCTCAAGGATGGAGTTCTCCTGATCAGGTTGTAAAACAGCTTCTTATTACAGAAAAGGTCGATGGATATAAAGGGAGTGCCTTTAAATCTTATACAGACCTTGTAAAGAATGTCGAAGAAAGTACAGACCTTCTTGGAAAATACTACGATTCTACAATAAATCTTGACACTATTGACAACGAACTCAAAATAGTGTCGCCTTCATCGAAAAAATTTACAACAGAAGAACCTACAGTTGCTTTTATGGGTAGCTTTGACCCGAATTTTACTGTTTATTTCAACGGTAAAGAAATCCAACTCAATGATGCAGGGAATTTCTATTATGAAGTTGATCTGGATGTGGGGCTTAACACTTTTACCATTAAAAATAAAGGTAAAACAACAACGTATAATATAACAAGAAAAGTTACTGTTCTTAAATCTGTCGAACCGACAGGGGCGATGGAAGTAGAGGGCGGAACGAATATTACTATCAGAGCAGTGGCTTATAAGGGTTCTTATGTAACTGCTCAAATTAACGGAAAAAGTATGCAACTTGTTCAAAACGAGGGCAGTATTGAAGGCGAAGCAAACTCAAGTTATGCTTATTTTACTGCTACATATACCACCCCCAAAGGAGTTATAGGGAAAGCTCAGGATTTAGGACAAGTTGTTGTATATGGTACCTATTCAGGAAAAAATGGTGCTAAATTCAACGAATCACTTTACGGATCCACGATTGTGGTTTCTCCTCTTCCTGAAGTTCCTAATAACGCAGACGGAAGCATTCTTAAAACAAAATATGATGATACAAATGTATATAACTATAAAACAACAGATAGTATAAAAACTCCTGATATGGCAAGACTTCCTGCAGGAACACTTGATTATTGCGTCAAGACGGTAACTTATAGTGGAGTGAAATATTATCTTACACTTTCGGGAAAGAGATTCAAGGCTTCTGATGTTAAGGTTCTTGAAAATTCTCCTATCGGACAAAATGATATTTCGGTTGTTTCCTGTACTCAGGATGGCTATGATACAATTCTGAAACTTAAACTAGACAAACGAACTCCATTCTCTATTTCTTATGGTGGAGTATCTTATACGGACGGCTATGAGGTTTCAAGTTTCAGCGCATCAAGTGTCTCTATTACATTTGATTATACGAATAACGCTTATGGCTCTGTTGATATGCCATCAGGTTCGTTGTTCTCATCTGCTTCGTGGAGTGATGCATCAACTACAAATGTTTCGAGAAACCGACTTACATTAAATCTTGCGAGAAAAGGCATTTTCGGAGGAGTTACATCGTATTACGATGATAATGGATACCTTACATTTAGATTTAACGGAAACAGTGGTTCTCTCGCTGGTTCTGTAATTGTAATCGACCCAGGACACGGGGTTACTGCGAATGGAAAGATAGATCCCGGAGGAGTAGGACATATTACTGACCAATCGGTAGCACTTGCAGTTTCTAAACTTCTTGAATCAAAACTCAAAGCAAGAGGTGCTACGGTTTATCGACTTAAAACAGAGTCAACATTCTATGATACAGAACAACGCCCTGTTATTGCAAGGCAATATAATCCCGATGTATTTATTTCGCTTCATGGAAATAAGGCGTCGGATTCTTCAGCAAGAGGAACTGAAGCGTGGTATTTCACTCCGTATTCCTATCCTCTTGCAAACAGCGTTTCTAAACAGGTTTCAAGATATTTCACCAATAATGTTTATAGCGATGGTTCCAATAAAAACAGGGGTGCAAAACAAAGTTATTATTATGTGACTCTTGAACAGGATTTTGCATCTATTCTTGTCGAAATCGGATTTGTCTCGAATTACGAAGAGGCTATGGCAATGAGTAATTCAAAACATCAGGACGGAATAGCAAATGCTATCGCAAACGGAATCGAAGAATATCTTTCGAGGTAATAAAAACAAAACAAGCGTATGCTTCTGCGTACGCTTGTTTTGTTAATTGAAAGAAATAAATTGTTTATTATTCCTCTATGTTATAATAAACTGATATTGCCTTTATCATATTATTTTCATCAAAAAGAATTGCTATATGTTCACGGTTATTAAAAAAATATCTGTATGACCTTGTGCCCTCGGAAACATTAGGT
>JAZNQY010000088.1:0-4437 GCA_045590375.1 Oscillospiraceae bacterium
ACCGAATATGAAAGCCCCATAAACTGCATTCCGATAAAGCAGAGAAGACCTATTATAAGTGAGTCAACTGCTTTTCCACCGATAAAGCCGATGAAGGTTTTATCTGCTCTTGCTGTTATTTCAAGCATTTTATCGGCATCGGGCTTTTTGAAAACAGCGTATATTGTCTTTTTAATCTGACCCTTGAAATTTTCTTTACCACAGAGAAGGTAAACCATTACAACAAAGCCGAGTAAAAAGTCCTTCGCCCAGAAGATAAGCGATTTAAGAACGCTTGTTGCACCTGTTGCGAGGTTTGAAAGCTGAGGAGAATAGTTCTTTATAATATCCTCAACGCCGACTTCGAATTCAGCAAATGCTGTATGGATATAATCATAAACAGAAGGATATGTATCTTTAAGAAGATTTATCCATTCTTCTGCTTTTGCGATATAACTATCGAATGAAAGAACAATGCTTATAAGGCTCTTTGAAACCTGAGGAATGATACTTGCTATGAGTGTTGCTAAAATAGCAAGTATAAAGAGAGTCGTGAGTATTGCTGAAATCCCTCTTGTAAGTTTTGGATGAGGCTTTTTGCGTTCTGTTACTTTCTTTACATATTTTTCGATTGTATTTAAAATCGGGTTTGCAAGATATGCAAACACAGCACCCCATATTACAGGTCTGATTACTGTATATACTGCGTCAAATATTTCGATAAGGCCTTTGTATCTTGCAAATCCTACAACAATAAGGGCACAGACAATAAAAGTTCCTACTACATATTTTGAAATTGTGAGATATTTCTGATTAAGTTCCTTTTTCATTTTCTACCTCCCGAAAAAGTGGCTTTTTCTGCCACTTTAAACATAATGTAATTATACACCAAAATCACTCAAAATGGAATACCTATTTTCTCAAAATTAAAACTTTTAATTTGTCTTAGTTTATGTTATAATAGGATGTATCACATATACGACATAAAAAGGAGTAGAAATAATGTCTTTAGGTAATTTCAAAGAACTCAAGCAAAAAGCACTTTCAGCCTATTTCGGAAGAATGAATCCTGAACAGAAAAAAGCTGTTTTTACGATAAAAGGTCCTGTTCTTATACTTGCGGGTGCAGGAAGTGGGAAAACAACCGTTCTTGTAAACAGAATTGCAAATATGGTTTATTTCGGAAATGCTTATGACAGCAATTATGTTCCCCCTTACCTTTCTGATGAAGATGAGGAGTTTCTTAAAAATTACAAAAACGGTGATGATGCAGAAAGACTCAGAAACATAATCTGCAATCCCGATGAAATGATAAAGCCCTGGAATATCCTTGCCATCACATTCACAAACAAGGCAGCAGGCGAACTCAAACAGCGTCTTGCCGATATGCTTGGTGACGCAGGAACGGGCATTACCGCCGCTACATTCCATTCGGCATGTGTCAGAATACTCAAAAGAGAAATAGAACAATTAGGATACCCCTCTGACTTCACAATATATGACAGTGACGATTCTCAGAGAGTTATAAAGGCTTGTCTTTCTGAACTTGACATTTCAGACAAGATGTTCCCACCCAAATCTGTTGCAGGGGTTATAAGTTCGGCAAAGGACAGAATGTTATCTCCTTCTGACTTTGAGGCAGAATACGGAAATGATTTCAGGATGTCAAAAATAGCTCAGGTTTATCACCTCTATCAGAAAAAGCTAATTTCGAGTGGCGCTGTTGACTTTGATGACCTCATAAGACTCACTGTTGTTCTCTTTGAAAAGTTTCCCGAAACACTCCGTCATTACAGAAACCTTTATAAATACATAATGGTCGACGAATATCAGGATACAAACCACGCACAATACAGACTTGTAAGTCTTCTTTCGGGAGAACACAGAAATCTCTGCGTTGTCGGTGATGATGACCAGAGTATCTATAAATTCAGAGGTGCTACAATAGAAAACATCTTAGGATTTGAAGATGAATTTGATGATTGCAGAACAATAAGACTTGAACAGAATTATCGTTCGACACAGTATATTCTTGATGCTGCAAACAGTGTTATCAAAAACAACAGAGGCAGAAAATCAAAAACCTTATGGACAGATGACAAGAGTGGCGATAAGGTTAAAATCTGTAAACTTCCCAATGAAAACGCAGAGTCGAAATTCATAACCGATGAGATTTTAGAAGGTATTAAAAACGGAAAGAAATATTCAGACTACGCTATCCTTTACAGAATGAACGCACAGTCAAACAGCGTTGAAAGAGCGTTTACAGGTGCAGGTATTCCTTATAAGGTCTATGGTGGAATGAGATTCTATGACCGTAAGGAAATAAAGGACATTATATCATATCTTTCGGTTATCAACAATCCTTATGATATGCTTCGTCTTAAACGAATAATAAACGAGCCTAAAAGAACTATCGGTGACGCTACCGTTTCTGCTATTGAACAGATTTTCACAGATACCGGTGAAAGTCCTGTAAGCATTATGGCAAATGCCGATACATATCAGCCGACTGTTAAAAAAGCGTCTGTTTTAAAGCCTCTTGGTGTTATGTTTCAAGAGCTTTCCAGATCACAGAGTGAAATTTCTCTTGATGAACTTTTAGATGTTCTTCTTGAAGTTTCGGGATATGGACAATATCTTACAACGCTCGGTGATGAAGGCATAACAAGAGCAGAAAATATCGACGAACTCAAATCCACAATGAAGCAGTATTCCGAACAGGCTGAAAATCCTACACTTTCGGGATTCTTAGAAGAAATTTCGCTCTATACCGATGTTGACAAATTTGAGGAGCAGACAGAAACCGTTACTCTTATGACAATGCATTCGGCTAAGGGGCTTGAATTCCCCGTTGTTTTCGTTGTCGGAATGGAAGACGGAATTTTCCCCTCAATAAGAAGTTTAGGTTCTGAAGAAGATATCGAAGAAGAACGCAGACTCGCTTATGTTGCGATAACAAGAGCTAAAAAAGACCTCTATCTTACTCACTGTACAGAAAGAATGCTTTTTGGTCAGACAAACAGAAATATGATTTCAAGATTTTTGAAGGAAATTCCTCCTTTGCTTGTAGAAAACATCGACAAGGTTAATAAGGTTGTATATTCGGCAGCAAACAAAAATCCTGTCGGTTTCGGAACAAAATCAGTTTCTTTACAGAGTCAGATTGCTGCAAATTCGGCTAAAAAGCCCGAAGTTAAATGCAATATAGACTTTGCCGTAGGGGACAGAATTTCACACAAGGTTTTCGGCGAGGGAACTATTGTTTCTGTCAAGAAAATGTCTACCGACTCAATGCTTGAAGTTGCTTTTGATAAGGTAGGAAGCAAGAAACTCATGGCTAATTTTGCAAAAGTAGAAAAAATATAACGGAGTTGGAAAAATGTTTGATTTTATAATAAATATCGACAGGACAATCCTTTATTGGATTCAGGACACTTTACAGTGTGCCTTCTGCGATAAATTCTTTGTTATCGCTACATATTTCGGTGAGAAGGGAATTTTCTGGCTGCTTTCGGCAATTCTTCTCATAGTCTTTCCGAAAACAAGAAAAATAGGAATAACAGCACTTGCTGCTATCGCTGTAAGTTTCATTTTAAGTCAGCTTGTTATTAAAAATATCGTTGGCAGAGTAAGACCTTTTGAGTATTTCAACTGGGACCTTACACTGATGCTTGTTGACATTCCCCACGATTCATCTTTCCCTTCATCGCATACATCGGTTTCTGTTGCAGCAGGACTTGCAATTTTATTATGCGATAAAAAATTCGGGATACCTGCTGTTATAATCGCTGTTCTTGTTGCTTTTTCAAGGCTTTATCTCTTTGTTCACTATCCCAGCGATGTTTTTGCAGGAATTATCCTCGGAACGATAGTTGCTGTTTCGGCATATTTTGTCGTCGGAAAGATACTTAAAAATATAGAGGATAAAAAAGCAATAAAACAAACGGAATAAAATAAAAATCCCACACGCTCAATGTCGTGTGGGATTTGTTTTTTAAAGTGTAACAACGATTTCGTTTGTTTCCATAAGTTCGCTTGCAGGGATATAGCATCCTTCAAGAGTTTTTCCGTTGAGAGTGAGTGATTTAACACCACTCTGATTCTTATCGGGGTTAGAAATAAGGATTGAGAGTTTCTTTCCTCTGAAGTTCTTTTTAATCTTTACTTCGTTCCATTCCGAAGGAATAGCAGGGTCAATCTTAAGACCATCAGCATCGGGACGCATACCGAGGATACCTTCAACGCATCCTACCATTACTGTTGAGCCTGTTCCTGTGAGCCAGTGAACATGAGAACGGCCTTCATAGAGCGATTCAACGCTTTCTGTGAACTGACCGTGAGCGTAAGGCTCGATAACGCGGATTTCAGCGTCGTCATTCATACAAGCGGGAGATGTTTCACGGAAGTATTTATAAGCCATATCGCCTCTTCCGAGTAAACTTTCTGCAAGGATTA
>JAZNQY010000089.1:0-14829 GCA_045590375.1 Oscillospiraceae bacterium
TGTTTCTTCATCGGTTGTGAAAAGTGCTTCAATAGCAGGGTGAGGGATACTGTCAGATTCGAGAATGGCAAGTGTATAAGCAATAGCTATTCCGTTATCAGCGCCGAGAGAGGTTCCGTCTGCCCAGATTTTTTCTCCGTCAGTACAAACAACAATACCCTCATTTTCAAAATCGACAATTTTGTCAGGTCTACTTATACAGACCATATCCATATGTCCCTGAATAATAATACCTTCTGCTTTTTCGTATCCTCTGAAAGCAGGTTTTTTTATAAGAACATTACCTATCTCGTCAGAAAGACTTTCAAAGCCATGACTTTCGGCAAAGTCAAGAAGATATTGTTTGATTTTTTTCGTGTTACCTGAACCTCTCGGTATAGCGGATATCTGTTCAAAATAATTAAAAACTCTTGATGGTTCAAGATTTCCAAGTATCATTTTTTATGGTCCTTTACAGTTTATTCGAAAAGTTCAATGATTTTTTCTTTCGGAATATATCCCACAGAGGTTTTAACAACCTCACCGTTCTTTATAACTAAAAGAGTAGGAATACTTGTTATCCCGAATTTCGTTGCAAGAGAAGGCTCATCGTCAATATTAACTTTGCAGACCTTTACTTCATCTGAAAATTCTTCGGCAATCTGTTCTACAAAAGGAGCAATCATTTTGCAAGGACCACACCATGTTGCCCAGAAATCGATAAGAACAGCCTTGTCAGACGCTGTAACCTCCTTTTCGAAATTGTCTTTTGTCAGTGTTATTTCAGCCATAATATCACTCCCGTTATTTTGATTTGTAGTAAAGCAGACAGTGACAGAATCCTTCAAATTCAGGGTCTTTTATCTGTTCCCTGAATTCCTTGCAGATACATTTTGTATCCTCGCTTTTTTCGATTCTGCAAGGGCAGTAACCACCTGTCTTTTCCAGTCCTTCTTTTACAGTTCTGACGATTTCTTCATCAGGGTTAAAAATCACCTTCATAATATACCTCCCTATCTCTTATATTATACCATATTTTTTATATTATTTTCAACTTTTTATTCAGATGTTGAAAAAAACTATATAATGTGATATAATATTAAAAACATATTTGGAGGAAATGTTATGAAAATAGGGATAATCGGTGCTATTGAAGCAGAAATTTCACTTTACCTTGATAAACTTGAAAATCGAAAAGATTCTGAATTTATAAAAAGAACTTTTCATGAGGGAACATTATTCGGAAAAGAAGTAGTTATCGTTGCAGCAGGAATGGGAAAGGTAAACGCAGCTGCAGGAACTACGGCGCTTATAAACAATTATAATGCTGATTTTATTATCGTTTCAGGTGTCGCAGGGGGAATAGACAAATCTCTTCATATCGGCGATACAGTAATAGCAGATAAGGTTTGCTATCACGACCTTGACCCTATGGTTTTTGAAGACCATCCAAAAGTTTCAGGAGGATATTTTGTCCCCGATGAAAAAATCTCTGAACTTCTTTGTGAAACTCCCGAAAAACATACAGGAAAAGTCGTTAAGGGAACAATGGTAACAGGCGATGTTTTTATCGAACAAGAGGGAAGAGAAGATATTATAAAAAGATTTTCTCCTATGTGCACAGATATGGAAACAGCAGCAATAGCACATATCTGTAATCTCTGTGATGTTCCTTTCGCAGCAGTCCGTTCAATGTCTGATACAGAAGAGGAAAGTGGACACGGTGCTTTTGAAACAAACTGTAAAAAAGCGTCAGAGTCTTCATATCTCACAGTAGAAAATATGTTTATGAAAATGTGAAAAAATAAAAGGATACCTTTTTCTTAAGGTATCCTTTTTTATGTATTAAAAATAATAATATCTTCTTGCAATCTGGAATATGAAACATAAACCTATTACAATAATGATGGCGATGGCAACTGTCTTAGGAACGCTCTTCTTATCTCTTTCTTCTTCAGAGAAGAGTTCTGCAAATCCGGCTGAAACCTTGTTTATCGCAAGTGCAACATAATCGTTTCCGAATAAAAGACAGATTATAAGTGTCAGTAAAACTGAAATGCCGATCATACTGATAGCGTCTCCGCTATATCCTCTTTCAAAGAATATGGTGATAGGTCTGTGGAAAAGATATATTCCTATTGAATTTTTTCCAAAAGAACTTATAAGAGGAATCTTCCTATTGAGTCCGAAAAGTCTTAAAGCATATATAGCACCGAATGCGATGATATAAAGAACTATTCTTCCGAATGCATCAAGAGGATGTGAATATGCTGACATAAGAAGGTTTGAATCTGAATATTCAAATATTCTGTATGCGATTATTCCTGCAAGTATAAGACCTGCTGAAATAAGAAGTCCCTTAGGAAATCTCTTTTTATATGGAATATTTTCCATCTCTCCTGATTTTTCTTTTGAAAGAAGATATCCTGCCATATAATATGGATAAAATGCTATTGTTCTCGATAACGCCATTGTATTGTCTATTGAATGGAAAAATCCTTCGAAAATCGAAATTGTAAAAAGTATAAGCATAACTTCTTTGAGTTTAGCAACCTTATCGGCAGTAATTCTCCATAATATCAGCGCTAAAAGATACCAGAACGAATCAGCAGGAGTCAGAAAATATTGTTCACCAAGTATATATCCGACAGCACTGTTGAAAACAACATACATGAATATAAGTTTTATTATCGATTTTGAACTTCTTGCGTTTTCGCTCTTTCCGAAATATCCCGAAACGAATACAAATGCAGGCATATGAAACATATATATAAAATCACTTATAGCATTGATAACAGGATTTTCCTGTGAATAGAAAAAACAATGCCCGAATACAACAAGGATTATCAGAAATCCTTTTATATTGTCATAGTAATAGCTTCTGCCCGATAGCGTTTTGGTGTTCGTTCCCATATAATAGCCCCCCTGTGTTCTGTATATAATTAAGATTATACATTATTTTCTTTTTTAATTCAACAAAAACTTAAAATTTTCCATTACTTGACAAAATCTTCTTATTTTAATATAATAATTCTATGCTTGAAAAGGAGTGGAATTATGAAAAAGGAAAGTACCAAAAAACAATTTTTGATTGAGGCGCTTAAGTTGTTTGCCGAGTTTGGATATGATTCTGTAAGTATTTCACAGATAGCAGAGCGCGTGGGTTGCAGTGCTCCTGCTCTTTACAAGCATTATTCGGGAAAACAGGCCCTTTTTGATGCAATAATCGAATTGAGCGAATTAAGTTATGAAGAAAGAATGAAGAGCATCCATCAATCTTTCTGGAATAACGAAAAATCCGATTATTTCTTAACAGAAAAGGGACAGATTGAATTTGTCATAAAACTTTTTGAATCAGCTTTGTCAGAAGAATATCCGAGACTTTTCAGAAATTTCATTATATCGGAAAAATCTAAAAATCCCGAACTTTCAAAAATATATAACGAGCGATATATATTTTCTCAGTATGGATTTTTTGAAGAAATCATAAAAGAACTCATAGCGAGGGGTATTCTTGTTGATGAAAATTCAAAAATTATGGCAATAGAATATGCTTCTCCCGTTGCTTTATGGATTGAAGCTTGCGACAGAGAACCCGAAAGAAAAGAAGAATTTTTAAAAATGATTGAAAATCATATACACCACTTTTTCAGGATTTATAAGAAAAACTCCTGAAAAAAGAAGGAGGTTTGAATGGAACCTATAATAGAACTCAAAAATGTCTCGAAAGAGTTTAAAATCCTTAACCGACACGAAGGAGTAAAGGGCAGTATAAGGGATTTGTTTTCGAGAGACTATAAAATCGTAAACGCAGTAAACGATATTTCAATGACAATAAACAAAGGCGAGATTGTCGGTTATTTAGGACCCAACGGCGCTGGAAAATCGACAACAATAAAGATGATGACAGGCGTTTTAGAGCCATCATCGGGTGAAATACTCTGTAACGGAGTTATTCCTTATAAAAAGCGCAGCGAAAACGCACAGAATATCGGCGTAGTTTTCGGTCAGCGTTCACAGTTATGGTGGGCATTACCCGTTGTTGAATCCTTTAAAATCTTAAAAGATATATATCAGGTGTCCGATAAGGATTATAACGATATGATGGAACTTTATTCCTCAATCGTCGATATGGAGAATCTTCTCCATAAACCCGTAAGACAGATGTCTTTAGGGCAAAGAACACTCTGCGATATATTAGCAGCATTTATACATAATCCTTCCGTTGTTTTCCTTGATGAACCGACAATAGGCCTTGATGTTGCCATGAAAGCCAAGATAAGAGAACTTGTAAAAATTCTCAATCACGAAAAGAACACAACAGTTATCCTTACAACTCACGATATGGGTGATGTTGATGCCCTCTGCAAGAGAATTGTCATAATCGATAAGGGCAAAATGCTTTTCGATAACGATATAGAACACCTTTCCGAACTTTTCGGTGCATACAGAACACTCATCCTTTCTCTTAATAAAAAGGGAACAAAATGTGATGAAGAACATATGAAAAAACTCTCTGATGATGTTTTATTGCTTCTTTCAGAAGAATTTTCCGATACATCGGCATTTTCTCTTTCTTTTACCGATGATAAGACAGAAATCCTCATTGATGAATCAAAAACATCGGTAGTAAAGGTTTTAAATGCAGTTCAGAAGAAATATAAGATATACGATATGCACCTTCAGGATATCTCCACCGAAAGCGTAATCAGAAAGATTTACGAAGGGGGAATTTAAGTGAAACTGAAACGATGTTTATCACTTGTCAGAGCAAGTATTCTCGACAGCCTTCAGTTCCGTGGTGCACTTATCCTCACCTTTGTCGGAAATCTTTTCTATCTTCTTTTGATTTATTACCTCTGGAAAGCGATTTTCGCTTCATCAGAAAGTGATATAATAAACGGAATGACCTTTTCGGATACTATGATTTATCTTGTATTCGCATCAGCACTCTTCAATTTTATGGAGATGTGGATTGTATGGGGAACAGGTCGTAATATCCAGTCGGGACAGATAATAGTTGACCTTTTAAAACCCATTGAATTTCGTTCATTTGTATTTTTCAGTGGATGTGGAGAGCCGATTATAAAGTTTGTAACAACTTTTCTTCCGACAGCGATAATCGTTTATTTTATTTCAGGAAGAGCTATTCCTCTCGGAAAAAATCTCATATTCTTTACAATAAGCGTAGCACTCGGAATGCTCATAAACTTCTATATAAACTTTTTTGTAGCAACGATATGCATGTATACCCAGTCTATCTGGGGTATAAACATAATGAAAGAAGTAATAGTAGGGCTTCTCAGTGGTGCGTCAGTGCCACTTGCATTCTTCCCTGAAACGCTTCGGAATATAGTTATGTATCTTCCTTTTCAGGCAATATGCAATTCACCCTTACAGATACTTCTTCATAACGAATATCCCGTTTCAGAAGTTTTAGTAATACTCGGAATACAGCTTTTCTGGGTTCTTTTCCTTATGATTTTTACCGACCTTTTCTTCAGGGTTTCGGTAAGAAGAATAACAGTGAACGGGGGTTGATTATATGAAAAGAGGAATTTTATACTATACAAGAATCTATTTCAAAATCATCGCCCAGGATATAAAGAGCAAGATGAGTTACCGTGCCGATTTCATCATTTCAATGATAGGTATGATAGCGACAAATCTCGCAGGGGCAATAAGCTTCTGGATTATTTTTCAGAACTTTCCGACAGTTCAGGGCTGGAACTTCTATGAAATGATTTTCCTTTACGGATTTTCGCTTATTTCAGCTACTCCTGCGCAGTGTATGTTTGATAACAACTGGGATTTAAGATATAAAGTATTCTCAGGTGATTTCATCAAATACTGCGTCAGACCTATAAATATCTTTTTCTATTATATGTCTGAAATTTTCGATGTAAAAGGACTCGGCCAGTTTGCATTCGGAATAGCGTCGGTAGTTTTTGCGTGGATAAAATTAGAACTCAGAGTTTCCGTTTTATCAATCCTTTTATTTGTTGTAGCAGCAGTTTCTGCCTCGCTTTTTGTAATAGCGATTTTAAATATTGCTGCCTGCACATGTTTCTGGATAATGAACTCATTTTTTGCATTATCTCTTTCAAATACATTAAGAGATTACGCGAAATATCCTATAACAATCTTTAACCCTGTTTTAAGATTTCTTTTCACATTCATTATCCCGATAGGATTTATGTCATTCTATCCCAGCCAGATTTTTTTAAGACCCGAAAGCGTTCCGATAATTTCGTGGTTTACTCCCGTTTTCGGAATAATCTTTTTCTATATCAGCTATAAGATATGGATGAAAGGTGCTCTAGCTTATAACGGAACAGGTTCATAAAACAAAAAGGATACAGAGTAAATTCTCTGTATCCTTTATTTTTATATTGTCGTTATAATTCCTGTCTGTTCTGATATTACAGATATAACAATACCAAGTATCGCTGAAAGCATTATAATAAAAACAGACCCCATCTTCTTTTTCGCTGTTTTTTTATAGATGAAAAATACAGCAGTAATAATGCAGAATATAACTATCTGAATAAAATCGGGATTAAATCCACTATCTGATGTCATCCCTGCTATTTTCAAGAGAAGAAGAAATCCCGTTGATGTGATAAGTGCAACGATAACAGGCTTTACACCTTCCATAAATCCTTTGAAGAATTTGTTTTTTGTCATATTCTTCATAACTGTCGCTATAATGAGGATTATTATGAAAGAGGGAAGAACAACCCCCAGAGTAGCGACAGTGCTGCCGAGTAGTCCTCCTTGCGAAGAACCTATGTATGTTGCCATATTTATGGCGATGGGTCCCGGTGTGGATTCGCATACACCGATAAGGTCAAAGAATTCACTTTCCGTCATCCAGCCATATCTGAGAGCGATTTCTTCGATAAGAGGAATCATAGCAAATCCTCCACCTATCGTAAAAAGACCGATTTTGAAAAATTCAAGGAAAAGTATAAGATAAATCATTTCTTTTCCTCCTTTTCAAAGCTTTTTGAATAGATGATAATGCCTGACAATCCACCAAGGATGATGAATATTATCGAACTGAAAGAAACAGATAATATGTCAAATATAATCATAGCGATGAATATAACAGAAAATACTGCCATAGGAATTATCTTTTTCGGAAGTTTCATAAAAAGGTCAATTCCTGCCTTTAAGATAAGAAAAGCAACAGCACATTTTATCCCCGAAAAAGCATAGGCAACATATCTGTTTTCCATAAACGAATCGAGAAAAAGCGAGATTATATAAAGTATTATAAACGATGGAAGAACAACTCCCAGAGTCGCTGCAATGCTTCCTTTGATACCCTTTCTTTTATATCCCACAAATGTTGCGAGGTTTATCGCAATAGGACCGGGTGTGGATTCTGCTATCGTTATGATTTCCATAAGTTCGTCATCCGAAAGCCATTTCTTTTTTTCAACAACAGCTTCCTTTATCTGTGAAATCATAGCGTATCCACCACCGAATGTGAAAAGCCCTATTCTGAAAAAAGTTATGAATAATTCTGACAAACTATCACCTCTTTCTGTTAATAAGACATATTTTCCTTTGTGATGTTCTTTACCCATTTATATTTCATATAATGCCGATAAACAGCAGGTATCTTTACAAATTCATCAAGTGTTAAAATAAACGCAACAACAAGAACGGGGAGTTTTAAAACAAACGCCGCTATAAGACCTAATGGAACAACAACTGCCCATAGTGTTATAACATCGCATATCATTCCGAATTTAGTATCCCCTCCCGCAGGGAATATACCGCCTATAACGGTAGAATTGAGGGAGTTTCCTATGATGTAATATGCCGCCATAAGCATCATATATTTGAGGTAATACTGCGCCTGAGGTTCAAGTGTGATAATTTTCAGTATCAATGGAGTTACAAGAAGAATAACAACTCCCGATGCAACCCCTGTAACAATCGAAAATCTTACAAAACTTCCGCCTGCTTTTTTAGCCTTTTCAAGCTCGTTCTTGCCGAGCATACTTCCGATTATAATGCCGACACCCGCAGCAATACCCCAGCAGAAACTTGCTATAATGCTTCTTACAATACTTGCTATCGAGTTTGCGGCAGTAGCATCTGTTCCTAAATGTCCCATTATAACGGAATACATAGTAACGCCGCCGCCCCAGCCGAGCTGATTTATAAGCAGTGGAAGAGTGTATTTCCAGTAGCTCTTCAAAAGTTCCTTGTTATCCGAATGTATCATAAGTTTTATGTTGAGAACAGGGCATTTCTTCATAATAACTGCGATAATAACACATATAGTTTCAAATATTCTTGCAATAACAGTAGCAAGCGCCGCACCTTTTATTCCCATTTCGGGGAATATCCATATTCCGAAAATGAGTAAAGCGTTGAGTATTATGTTTACAACAACTGCCATAGAGCCTATAAACGAACTGAGTTTTGCTCTGTCGCATACCTTCATCATACCAAAATAAACCTGAGTGAATCCCGTTAAGATATATGAAAGCGATACTGTTCTTAAATAATCTGCCCCCATTTCAATAAGAGGTTGCTCGTCGGTAAAAATACGCATTATGGTTTGTGGGATAGTAGCAGTAGCGAGGGTAAATATAAACCCTACTATAAGAACAAAACGCATTGATATTGAAAGGACTTCATTTGCTGTCTTTTCATCACCCTTGCCCCAATACTGAGCTGCCAAAACGTTAAGACCGAATACAAAAGCATTAAAAAACAGACTGAATACAAAAGCAACCTGTCCTGCAAGAGAAGATGCAGAAAGTGAATCCTGCTCCAGAAATCCCAGCATAAATGCGTCACTTGCCGTAACAAGCGATGACATAAGATACTGTAAAGCAATAGGCGCTACTATCGTCATCAGTTTTTTATAGGTTTCTTTTTTGTCATACATTTTTTCTCTGCCTCCCTTTATATAATAAGACCTTAGTTATTATAATATCTTTTTTCACTTAAATCAATATGAACAATATTAAATCTTTGTATTGATTTGAATATCTTTTTTGTGTATAATTTAATGTATCAGTTATACGGAGGGAATTGTATGAAAAACAGAAAACTTACAGCGATAATACTTTCGATGTTTATTCTTCTGGCATCAGGATGCAGTAAGGCGAACGAGGGAACAACCCCCGCAGTTACCAACGAAACAGTAAAACCCGAGGTTATAAATTCCTATGTCAATAAATACGAGGGTATGACCGCGGAAGAAATAGTAGCAACTCTCACAAACGAACAGAAAGCCTATCAGATGGTTATTCCTACGATTGAAAGTATTCAGAACCGCGATATGAAAGAATTTTGTTACGGAAGCGTCCTCTCGCAGTATGCACCGACAGAAAACGATGCGTCTGAATGGAGAAAGCAGGTTGATAATTTACAGAAAAACGCTCTTTCGGCTGAATCACCCATTCCTTTTATTTATGGACAGGATTCCGTTCACGGAGTAAACTATTGCCTCAATACAGTTATTTTTCCACATAATATAAATATCGGATGTGCAAACGATGAAGAACTTACCTATAAAATGGGACTTGCAGTTGCCGATGAAATCAAACTTACAAAGATGATATGGAATTATTCTCCCTGCGTTGCCGTCGCAGAAGACCCACGTTGGGGAAGAACATACGAATCATATTCATCAGACCCTCAGATAGTAAAATCGCTTTCCTCTGCATATGCAAAGGGACAGTTAGAAGGTGGAATAGTAGTCTGCGCAAAGCATTATATAGGCGATGGAAGCGTTACTTTCGGAACAGGCGAAAATAGTGAGGGCGTAAACCGTCTTATAGACAGAGGAAACGCAGAACTTACAGAAGATGAAATAAAAGAACAGCTCGCTATATACAAAACCCTCGTTGATATGAATGTTCAGTCGATAATGGTAAGCCATAGCGCGCTCAACGGAACGAAAATGCACGAAAACAAATACTATCTTATCGATGTTTTAAGAAACGAACTTGGTTTCGAAGGCGTTATAGTAAGCGACTGGAATTCAATTCAGAATATCGAATCGACAAAGAATTATAAAGAACAGATTATAATAGCAGTAAATTCAGGAATAGACTGGCTTATGGAACCCTACACATTCGAAGAATGTGCGTCTTATCTTGTTGAGGCCGTTGAAGAGGGAAGCATCTCTCAGGAAAGAATGGATGAAGCAGTAACAAGAATTATTCAGCTCAAACTTGACGCTGGTCTTTTTGAAGACCCTTATCTCAATAATATAACAACAGTTCAGCAGAAAACAGGCTCTGAAGGATACAGAAAACTTGCCGAAGAACTTGTTGAAAAAAGTCAGGTTCTTATAAAGAATGAAAACGATATTCTTCCTTTCAAGAGTGGGACTAAAATCTTCGTTACAGGTCCTGCGCTTGATGATAGTGGAATTCAGTGTGGTGGATGGACAAGAGAATGGAACGGCAGAAGCGATAAATATTGGAGTGGTGAGTTCATTCAGGGAACAACAACTATTTTAGAAGGCTTAGAGCAGGTTGCCGATGAATATAATCTTACAATCATAACAGATGAAAATCTCGCTTCTGATGCCGATGTAACCCTCCTTTGCCTCGGAGAAACCCCTTATGCCGAATGGAACGGTGATACAGCCGATTTATCGATAACAGGTTCTCATGGTGCTGAAGGAAACAAACAGAGCATAGAACTTGCAAAATCTATCGGAAAACCTACAGTAACCCTAATAGTAGCAGGAAGAAATGTTATTATAGAAGAATATAAAGATGACTGGGATGCAATAGTGATGTGTGGTTTGCCCGGAACAGAAGGTAAGGGCGTGGCAGATGTACTTTCAGGCGAAGCAGAGTTTTCAGGAAAACTCTCAATGCCGTGGTATAGCGATGTCAACGATATAGAAAATGAAAAAGTCTGGCTCGATGTAGGCTATGGACTTACAACAGAAAATAAAGAGTAAAAATAAAGGCTATGCAGTTTGCATAGCCTTTATGTCATTCTTTTGATGTAAAAACAACAACCTTGTTTCTTCCTGAATTTTTAGCTTCGTATAACGCAACGTCTGCGTTTTTGACAGTGCTGATATAATCTCCACCTGTGTATTCTGCAACGCCTATTGAAATTGTGCATCTGCATACTCCGTTATCGGATGTTTCTACTTTTTCCCTGAGTTTTTCTGCAATTTTCTCGGCATTGTCAATAGAACATCCCGGCATTATAATCAGGAATTCTTCTCCACCCCAACGGATAACATAGTCTGTTTCTCTTACTGTACTTTTGAGAACAGATGCCATATGAACAAGAACTCTGTCTCCTGCTTCGTGACCGAACTCATCGTTTACTTTCTTGAAAAAGTCTATATCGATAATAAGAATGCTTGTACTGAGGTTTGAAAATTTGCTGAATGCATTTGTAGCAGGATCAACAAGTTCCTTAACCTTGTTTCTGTTATAAACTTCTGTAAGCTGATCGTGAACTACAAGCTGTTTTAACTGGTCTTTTGCGAAATAATGCTCACAATATACATTCTGCATCATCTTATGCATAGCACAGATAGCGATAACGCAGGGGATGTTAAAGAGATACATCATATCTAAATTTTCGTAATGTATAAATATGTTTGCAACAAAAATATCTGCAATAAAAAGAATGTGCGCTATTGTGCTGTGTTCGAATGGTGCAGAAAACCCTGCACATACAAATATGATGTTCATAATAACCATACCCGGAATAGCAAACTGTCTGTCAGGCAGAATGTATGTTGCCCAGTCGGTACACCAGATAATTATATGTATCATCAGATAGGTTACAGGAACCATAATGCGATAATTACTCGTTTTTTTAGAAAGAACAAAATAAATAATGAGTGGAAGAATTACAATCATACGGGGAACAAATGTTTCAAACGCAAAATGTCCGAATATGTTGCAGTCTGTAATGAAAAAAGAAAGATATGCAAGTATGGCAACAATTATCATTCTCGCGTTGAATGCTTTGTAGTAGTCGTATTTGGATTGAAAGAAATTTCTTCGTTCTTCTTTTGTGAGTTTATTTAAAGTTATTTTTTCCATATCAAAAAGCCCCCTGGGGAATATCTTTATATCAGATAATCTTTGTAAAAAAGAGATATTTTCAGTGATTAGTTATACAAAATGATTATATCATATATAAGTATAAAAAGCAATAGATATAGAATTTTATATTACAAGGCGTTTTTGTTTTGTTGACAGTTTTTTATAACTGTTTTATAATATAAGAAAATGAATTTTTATAAAAAAGAGGAATCTTTATATGAGCAACAGGACGTTTAATGAAATAATCCAGAAAAACGAAAAAGATGCCAACAGAGTTGTTGCAAATGTAATGCTTATAACATTCTGTGTTTTTACATTGATTTATATCCTTAATCTTTCAGGTGTTTTTGTCATTGATGATTTTTACATGAATATAGCATATTTTTCAGGAAGTATAACACTTATTCTTCCTAAAATAATAAATATGATTTTCGGAACAACATCAGGAAAACTGAAATATATCTATGTTACTCTTTCAGCGATTTTTCTTATGATATTAACATCAATCCTTACATATCATGTTGTTGTTTTATATGTTTTTCCTATCGCAATAGGGGCACTTTATTTTTCCAGAAAAGTGACTTATTTTTCGAGTATCATTACTTCGGCAGTAACTGTATGTGGTCAGTTTATAGGATTTTTCATCGGCAAACTTGATGATAATTTTCTTGATATTTATGCTATTGTTATTTACGGAATAATCCCGAGACTTCTTATTCTTGTTGCTCTCTCTTCTCTTATTATTCATCTTACAGTCAGAACATCCTCACTTCTTAAAGAAGATGCCGAAAATTACGAACGTCAGGTTGTTTACAGCCGTAATATGATTTACGGATTTGCAACTCTTGTTGAAAACCGTGATGAAAATACAGGTGGACATATAAAAAGAACAAGCGTCTATGCAGAACTTCTTGCAACAAGATTAAAAGAAAAAGGATTTTATTCCGATATCATAACAGACGAATTCATCAAAAATCTCGCTATGGTAGCCCCACTTCACGATATCGGTAAAATAGCAATTCCCGATAGCGTTCTTTGTAAGCCGGGAAAACTTACCGATGATGAATTTAAGATAATGAAATCTCATTCTGAAAAAGGTGGCGAAATTATAAAAGAAACTTTCTCCGAAATAGAAGATGAAGAATATAAAAATATGGCTTATGAGGTTGCCCGTTATCATCACGAAAAATGGAATGGAAAAGGCTATCCTGAAGGTCTTTCGGGAGAAAATATTCCTCTTTCTGCGCGTATAATGGCAGTAAGTGATGTTTTTGATGCTGTATCCGAAAAGCGTTGCTATCGTGATGCTATGCCTATGGAAAAATGCTTTTCTATAATTTCTGAAGGTGTCGGAAAGGATTTTGACCCCATAGTTGCTGAAATGTTTTTAGAAATCCGTGATGAAATAATTTCTGTGAGAGAAAATATATCCGTTTAAAAGAAAAGAGTACTGATAAAAATCAGTACTCTTTATTTTTATTTTGAAGTAATTTCCAGAGTCTTTTTCATAACAGAAAGACCTGCGTCGGATATTTCAAAGGTATCCTTTTTCTTTTCGGCTTCTCTCATCGCTACAAATTCTTCAGCTTTTTTAACATCGCCTTTCGGGATGTTTATAGCACAGGCCTTGTTCTTTTCGATCATCGCTTTCGCCGTCGGTTGACTTGTAAGATGATTAAGCTCTGCTTTTGATATATTTTTAAGTATCTGCATAATATAACCTCCTATATAAACCTATACATATCATATATCGTATGATTTTCATAAAACTTTAGCATTTATTACAATCTGTAACCTCAGTTTACAATTTTATTACAGTTTCATAATTCCCCTTGACAATAAATCTACTTGCTTTATAATAAAAAAGTAATCTTTTTACAAAGGGGGAGAGAGCTTGAAAAAAAGAAAACTTTTCTGCGAAATATCGCCACTTTGCTATAAAATTTCTGTCAAAAAAGAGCATCTTCTCCATGACATAAAAGATTTACTCAGTAACGAAAAATTTGCCGATACATTCGATAAAAATCCCTTCCCGGTGGTAGTGAAAAGTCATAGCTCAAAAATTGTCCGAAAACTCCACGGAGTTGATATAAAACTTCAGGAAAACAAAAGAACAAACCTTCGGCTTGCAGGTGAAAAGATAAACGGAATAGTGATAAACCCCGGTGAAACCTTTTCTTTCTGGAAACTTGTCGGCGAACCTACCGAAAAGAAAGGTTATCTCGATGGACTTGTCATTAAAAAAGGGAAGATAGGAAAAGGAACAGCAGGTGGTCTTTGCCAGCTGGCAAATCTTATTCACTGGCTTATTCTCAACAGCCCTCTTGAAGTAACCGAAATGCACCATCACAGCGACGCACTTTTTCCCGATACAAAGCGCCGTGTTCCGTTCGGAACAGGAACGAGCGTTTCATATAAAAACCTTGATTACAGATTTAAAAACACAACCGACAGACCCGTTCAGATTATAATATGGCAGACCGAAGACGAACTTTTCGGCGAACTCCGTTCAACAAAGCGTTTTCCTTATATTTACCGTATTATAGAAGAAAATTACGGATTTACCGAAGAAGACGGCGATTTCTATCGCATAAGCGAAGTTTACAGACTTACTCTTGATAAGAATAAGCAGATTGTAAGAAACGAAACTGTCCTTAAAAATCACTCAAAGGTTTTGTATGATTATTCTCTCATCCCCGAAAATCAGATAATAACTCCACGCCTTCGAAAACTTGAATGTAAAAAATAACAGTCGGACTATTCTGAAAAATCCGACTGTTTTATT
>JAZNQY010000090.1:0-11097 GCA_045590375.1 Oscillospiraceae bacterium
TCCTAAGATGCTTCAGACAAAGATTAATCCTGAAAAGATTCGTGAAGTTATCGGTCAGGGTGGAAAAGTTATTCAGAAAATTCAGGCTGATTGCGAAGTTAAGATTGATATTTCTGAAGATGGAAATGTATTTATTTCTGGCATTGATGGCGAAAAGGCGAAAATGGCTCTTCAGATTGTTGAAACGATTGCGAACGATCCTGAAGTTGGCGCGATTTACAGAGGTAAGGTTGTTCGTATAATGAACTTTGGTGCATTTGTAGAAATTGCTCCGGGTAAGGACGGACTTGTTCATATTTCAAAGCTTGATAATCAGAGAGTTGAAAGAGTTGAAGATGTTGTAAGCATCGGAGATCAGATCGTTGTTAAGGTTATGGAAATTGACTCACAAGGAAGAATTAACCTTTCGAGAAAAGACGCACTTGCTGATATCGAAGCAAAGAAAAATCATCAGTAATTCTAAAACGCTGTATTCATTTGGATACAGCGTTTTTGTATCATATTATTTGTCATCTTCATATTTTGTAATATAATTTTATATGGGGATGATCACATGGAATTACTTTTGTGCTTTGTTATAACGTTTGCTATACTTAATTTTGTATTATCGGTAAGAGAAATATCCTATAAAAAGGTTTTTTATAAATATAAAACTGATTCTATAATGATTATATCATTGGATTCTGATGATTTTTCTGAAATATATTTGAGGTATCGTGTAGAATTAATTAAAAACAGTGGTCTTGATGTGTGTAAAGTGGTTTTGGTTGATAATGGATTAACTTCAGAACAACATGAAATCTGCCAAAATATCATAAAAAATAATGATATGATTAAACTTGTAAATATAAACGAGATCTATGGTTTCGTTGAAGCTTTATTGAAATAAGTATAACAATCTGTTATAATGAAATTTGAAAGAAGGTGAGTGTATTGGAAGAGAAAGAATTGATAAAAATATCAGGTACTGTTGAAAGCGTAGTATATAAAAATCCATCAAATGGATATGTTATTCTTGAACTTGATTCTAACAATATACTTATCACAGTTGTCGGAGAAATAGGTAATGTTGATGAAGGAGAAGAACTTTATCTCGAGGGAGAATATGTAAATAATCCTAAATATGGAGTACAATTCAAGGCGTGTGTTTGCGAAAGAAAAATGCCAGAAACAGCTTACGCTATACAAAAATATCTTTCTTCAGGAGTGATAAAAGGGATAGGACCTGCTCTTGCTAAAAATATAGTTGATGCTTTTGGAGAAAAATCTCTTGAAATAATTGAGAATAATCCTGAACAACTTGCCAAGGTAAAAGGCTTTACAAAGAAGAAAGTCGAAACTGTAAAACAGGAATTACAACGTGTTTTCGGTATGCGAAAACTTATGAATTATCTTGAAACTTTTAAAATATCGCCCGCAATCGCCATAAGGGCATGGAAAAAATGGGGACAATTTTCTATTGATATTATTAAGGAAAATCCTTATTCACTCTGTGACTTTGGGGTTGATCTTGATTTTGTTAAGGCTGATGAAATGGCTATTGAACTCGAATATCCGTCAGACAATCCTAACAGAATAAAAGCTGGTATGACGTATATACTTAATGAAAATGCAAATTCAGGACATACTTGTGTTCCTACTGATTTTTTACAAAAAACTTCGTGTCAATTTCTTGATATATCTGAAGAAGCTTTTTATAAAACTCTTGAACAGGAATACAACGAATCTAATCTTATTGAATATGAAAAAAACAACAGGTGTTTTACATATCTTAGTGATTATTATATAGCCGAAAATTATATCGTTTCTCGTCTTAGTGCTATGAAGGCATTTTTTCTTGATTCCGGGACAGAATTTGATAACGCAATCGACCTTGTAGAAGAAGAAAACGGCATTAAATATGAAGAGTTACAGAGAAAAGCGATTTCTCTTGCTTTGTCAAAAGGATTTCTTATTCTTACGGGTGGCCCGGGAACAGGTAAAACAACAACCCTTAATGCTATAATTTCACTGTATGAGCAACAAGGTCTGAAAGCAGTAATCGCTGCACCTACAGGCAGGGCAGCCAAGAGAATATCAGATCTTACAGGATATACAGCCAAAACTATCCATCGTTTACTTGAAGTTGCTTATGACGATGGTTCAGGAATAATGAAATTTGTCCATAACGAACAGAATACACTTGATTGCGATGTTCTCATAGTGGACGAGATGTCGATGGTTGATACTCTTCTTTTTGCCGAATTACTTCGTGGAATAAAGCTTTCCTGTAAACTTATTCTTGTAGGAGACTCTGATCAGTTGCCATCTGTTGGTGCTGGAAATCTTCTTAAAGATCTTATTGATAGCAAAACCATGACTGTTGTTCAACTTACAGAAATATTCAGACAGGCAAAAGAAAGTTGCATTGTTACAAGTGCACATAGAATTGTGAATGGTGAAATGCCCGAACTTGACAATTCATCTAAGGATTTTTTTGTTCTTCAGCGTAATGATGAGCAGACCACTATCGAAACAATTGTAGATTTATATAAACATAGACTTCCAAAGGCTTATAAATATAACCCTACAACAGATATCCAGATTATTTCTCCTTCAAGAAAAGGAATGGCTGGTACTGTTGAAATCAATAAGAGAATACAACTCGAAATCAATCCTCCTAAACTTGGAAAAAACGAAATAAGAGGGCCTGTTTATATATTCCGTGAGAACGATAAAGTTATGCAGACGCGTAATAATTACGATATTGTCTGGAAAAAAGAAGATGAAGTCGGAACAGGTGTTTATAATGGAGATATAGGAGTTATAACAGAAATAAGAAAAAGAGAAGGTGTTATTGTAATAGACTTTGAAGGCAAAATTGTTGAATATACAACCGATATGCTTGAACAACTCGAACTTGCTTATGCAATTACAGTGCATAAAAGTCAGGGTAGCGAATTTCCTGCTGTTATATTTTCGATTGTCGGCGTTTCGAATAAACTGTATTACAGAAATCTTCTTTATACAGCAGTTACAAGAGCAAAAGAAATTCTTGTTATAATCGGAACTCCCGAAATGCTTGAAACTATGATCGAAAATAAACGAAGAACGTTAAGATACAGTTGTTTTAAAGATATGTTGAAAAGAGAGTGTTTGCCGAATGAAGAAAGCGATTAAGTATATTCTTGATATATTTTATCCTAATAGATGTCCGTTTTGCGATGATTTTATAAAATGGGACGCTCTTGCGTGCGACAAATGCATTGATAGTCTTGAATATATAGAAACTTGCGAAAAATGTGGAAAAACAGATTGTATGTGTGATAAAGAACTTTATTACGACAGGGCTTATGTTCTTTTTAAATATGAAGGAATAGTCAGAGAAAGTATAATTGCACTTAAAAGGAAAAACGGCATAAATGCTGCTGAATTCTATGCCGATAAACTTTCTGAACGGATTTTGAAATCTGAGGAAAAGTTTGATATGATAGTTCCTGTTCCTATGGCAAAATCAAAGAAGAAAGATGTCGGCTATAATCAGGCGTTTGTAATTGCTGATTTTATCGCGAAAAGACTTGAAATCCCCGTTGTTGATGCGCTTATAAAAGAAGAAAATACTATTGCTCAGCATACTTTATCGAAAGAGGACAGAATAGAAAATGTCAAAGGTATGTTTTCTTTATCTGATATTTCTCTCAAAGGAAAAAGAATTCTTCTTTGTGATGATGTTATAACAACAGGAAGTACAGTTATTGAATGTTCAAGACTTTTAAAAGAAATGGGAGCAGAATTTGTAGCAGTCGCACTTGCTGCTACGACAGATTTGAAAAAAAACTCTTGATGTTTTAAAATTAAAACTTGCGAATAATACTTCGTATATTTTGCTTGAAAAAAATATCAAAATATGATATAATATATTTTCGATAAAATAAACAGAGGTGATAACATTGCCTTCAATTGATATAGGAATTGATCTTGGAACGGCAAATGTAATAATTGCGCTCGGAAATAAAGGCATAGTTTTAAACGAGCCTTCCGTTGTTGCGTTTAATAAAAGAACAAACGAGGTTGTCGCTGTCGGAACAGAAGCGTATCAGATGCTCGGCAGAACACCCGAATATATAGTTGCTGTAAAACCATTGACAGACGGAGTTATTTCTGACCACGAAATGACCGAAAGTATGATAGGAACTTTAATCGAAAAAGTAAGTGCTAAACAGCTTTTTATGCCGAGAATTATTATCTGCGTCCCTTCGGGAATTACCGAAGTTGAAAGCAGGGCAGTGGTTGATGCTGCTAAAAATGCAGGGTCGAGAAAGGTTTATCTTATTCAGGAACCTGTTGCAGCACTTATCGGCGCAGGCGTTGATATAAGCACACCCGAAGGAAATATGATTGTTGATATCGGTGGTGGAACTACTGATGTTGCAGCGATTTCTATGTGTGGTATTGCGAAGTCTACATCTATTAAGGTCGGTGGGAATAAAATAGACCAAGCGATTATAAAATATGTGAACTATATGTTTAAGATGCTTATTGGTGAAAGAACCGCCGAACAGGTAAAGAAAAATATCGGCAATGTTTTTGATCCTGATGGTTCCAAAACTATGGCTATAAAGGGCAGACATCTCATTCACGGTCTTCCTGAAACTGTCACAATAACAGATCTTGATATCAAGAAAGCTATTGAAGAACCTGTTCAGGAGATTATTGCTGCGATAAAGAGTGTTCTTGAAATAACTCCTCCCGAACTTGTCGGAGATATAAAGACCAATGGAATTTATCTTACGGGTGGAGGAGCGCTTCTTAAAGGACTTGATAAACTCATCGAACAAGAAACAGGCGTTGAATGTCATGTTGCCGATGATCCAATGCTTTGCGTTGCGATAGGAACAGGAAAGGCATTTAAAATGCTTGATAAACTTCTTGATGGATTTGAAAGTATCAAATTCTATAATGTATAATTTTTACCACTTCTGATTTTTCTTCGTCAGAAGTGGTATTTTTAGAGATTTTTTTAATTCTCGCTTTATGTCGTGTTATTTTTTCTATATTTGCATTAGAATTTCTCTTGAAGGGAGGACTTTTATGAATCAGCAAAAAATCGGAATGTTTATGAAATCGCTTCGTAAAGAAAAGGGACTTACTCAAGAACAACTTGCTGAAGTTTTCAATGTTTCAAACAGAACGGTATCTCGTTGGGAAAATGGTAATAATATGCCTGATTTAGATCTTCTTATTGAAATATCAGATTTTTATGAAGTTGATTTAAGAGAACTTCTTGACGGCGAAAGGAGAAATGAAGAAATGGACAATGATATGAAAGAAACAGTTTTGAAGGCAGCAAACTATGTGACAGAAGATTGGGCGATATGTTACAGAATGATGAGAGTTATAATGATAATAGGTGTAGTCGGTTTTGTTGTTTCAGGGGTGGTTTCAAGGACTCCTGTTGTTGAAAATCAGATTGCAGGTAATATATCTGATTTTATTCTTGGTATGAGCTGTAGTTTTATGGTTTTTGGAATTATTATAACATCTGTTATCGAAAGAAAATCCCGTGCATTCAAAAAGCGCATAGAAAACAGATAAAACAGTTTTTAGGAATGGTGAATGGAAATGAGTATTGTCAGGGCAGATATTTCAGATATCGAAACAGTTAAATACATAACGACAGAAACTATAAACAGTATTTATCCACATTATTATCCTGGAGGTGCTGTCGATTTCTTCCTTGGTCATCATAACGATAAGAATATAGAAAATGATATTAGAGTCGGGATTGTTTATTTGTGTTTCGATAATGAAAATAATGCTGTCGGAACTGTTACAGTAAAAGAAAATGAAATCTGTCGTCTGTTTGTGTTGCCTGAACAGCAGGGTAATGGATATGGTGGGGAACTTATTTCATTTGCTGAAAATAGAATAATGCAAAAATACGATAATATCGTTCTTCACGCTTCATTACCTGCGAAAGCAATTTATCTTAAAAAAGGATATAAAGAGATAGAGTTTCGTTCTATAAAAACAGAAAACGGCGATTATCTCTGTTATGATATGATGATAAAACAAATATAAAATAAGGCTATCTGATTTTAAAGTCAGATAGCCATTTTTTAATCAAATACTTTATCAAATTCGGATTTTACAGATTCTAAAATATCACTTTTTAAATCATAATAATCATCTGTTTTTACCCAAACTTTTGATGTGATTGTCGTAATACCTGGAGTAATATCGGTTACTCTTACAAATATTTCGCTGTCTGCAAGAACGAGAGGATTTTCTTTAACGATATTCTCAATTATTTCTATTGCTTTTTTATGGTTGTGTTCGTTTTTGATTTTAAAATCTATGTCGAGTCTTCTTCTGTCTTTTTCGGTACAGTTGACAGTTGTGGATGAAGATAACGTTCCATTAGGAATTCTGATTACTTTATTATCAGTTGTTATAAATGTTGTTGAGAGAATTGATATTTCGTAAACTGTTCCTGAAACGCCACAGGTTTCTATAAAATCTCCTTTTTTAAATGGTTTTGTAAAAAGAATTATAAACCCACCAGCAACATTCGCAAGGCTATTCTGCAACGAAAGACCTATTGCAAGACCTGCTGCACCTATAACAGCAACTATTGAAGAAAGGTCAGCACCAAGAGTAGAAAGTGCTATAACAGATATAAGAACATAAAGCATTATCTGTATGAGAGTTTTTATAAAGCCGTGCGCAGATTCGTCTAATTTGCTTTTTTTAAGTCCTTTTCCTACTATAGAAATTATAATTTTAGCAATTATATATCCGATGAAAAATATTATGAGAGCAAATATGAAAGTAGGTAAAAAACCTTTGAGTCTTTCTGAAAGGGTTTCTAAATATCCCGGAACATCAGAAGGAACCACAGGGGATGTGTAAATTATTGGAAACATAGTAATAAAACTCCTTTTATAAGCCATATATCATATTATGATTATACAATACTTGAAAAAAATCGTCAATATTTTTAAAAAAACTTGGATAAATAAGTTGCATTTATTTTCATTTTGAGTTATAATTGTTTTAATAGTTGATTTTCGGAGGTTTGATTTAGTTATGTCTTTTAATTATGAATTAATTAGAAATATTGATTGGTTTAAATATATGAGCCTGAGTGATGCAGGAACAAAAATTATTGTTGGTTTTACGGTTGTATTTATAGGACTTGTTCTTCTTGTTACAATTTTTTCGATTATGGGATTGATTTTCAAGTCGGTTTCAAAATCTTCTGCCAAGAAAGAAGAAAAAAAGAAAGAGAAAACTGATAAAAAGAGTTCTGAAAAGAAAACAGTTGTTGCCGAAAAGAAAGAGGCTCTTGTTTCAGCTCCTGTTCCTGTTGTTGAAGATGGCATAAGCGATGAGGTTGTTGCAGTTATCGCTGCTGCTATTGCTTCAATGTCTGATGGCGAAACAAGATATGCTGTTCGTTCAATCAAGAAAACTCGTAATATCGGTGGAAGACCTGCATGGGCTATGGCAGGTATCAGAGAGAATACATCTTCTTTCTGATTTTGATTAGGTAATATTTTAAAAGGAGTTATATATTTTATGTTACAGACTTTTCTTGACTCTATTATGAGTCTTTGGGAAGCATCAGGGTTTGCTGCTCTTACTTGGAAACATTGTTTGATGCTTTGCATTTCATTTGTACTTATGTACCTTGCGATAAAGAAGGGTTTTGAACCATTACTTCTTCTTCCTATTGCATTCGGTATGTTTCTTGCTAACCTTCCTTTGACTCATCTCGCTGTTGTAAATGGTGGCATGGGCGAGGGGTTACTTAATGTTCTTTATACCGGCGTAAGACTTGAACTTTTTCCACCACTTATTTTCCTTGGCATAGGTTGTATGACGGACTTTGGTCCTCTTATTGCTAACCCTAAGAGTTTTCTTCTTGGTGCTGCCGCTCAGGGTGGTATCTTTGCAGCGCTTCTTGGTGCCGCTGCATTAGGACTTACTCCTGAAGAATGTGCATCAATTGCCATCATTGGTGGTGCAGATGGTCCTACTGCTATTTATGTTTCAAACCAGATGCTCAATGGTGGCTTTAGTGTTGACGGAACACCGTTTACACTTTCGGTAGGTACAATCGCTGTTGCAGCTTATTCATATATGGCGCTCGTTCCTGTAATTCAGCCTCCTATAATGAAGGCACTTACTACAAAGAAGGAACGTCAGGTTGTAATGAGCAATCTTCGTCCTATTTCAAAGACAGAAAAGGTTATTTTCCCTGTAGCAGTTACACTTGTAGTTTCACTTCTTGTTCCTGCTGCCGCTCCTCTTGTTGGTATGCTTATGTTCGGTAACCTTCTTAAAGAAAGTGGCGTTTGTTCAAGACTTGTTGATACAGCTTCAAATGCTATGATGAATATCGTTACAATTATGCTTGGCATTTCTGTTGGTGCAACAACATCAGCTGATACAGTTGTTAACTGGTCAACACTCAAGGTTATTCTTCTTGGTCTTGCAGCTTTTTCAATCGGAACAGCTTGCGGAGTTCTTTTCGGGAAGATTATGTACCTTGTTACAGGTGGTAAGGTCAATCCTCTTATCGGTTCAGCAGGTGTATCTGCAGTTCCTATGGCTGCTCGTATTTCGCAGAAGGTTGGTGCTGAAGCCAACCCTACAAATTTCCTTCTTATGCATGCTATGGGTCCTAATGTTGCGGGAGTTATCGGTTCTGCTGTTGCGGCTGGTGTACTTATGGCAATTATCCCTCACTGATAAATTTAATAAGATATTCAAAAGCCTGAATTTAAATTCAGGCTTTTATTTTATTGATTATTTTTATGTGATATTGTATAATAATGGTAATAAATCTAAAGGGGAGAAATTATGGCAAAAACTATGAAATTTATTGCATTAACGACAGCGTTAATGACAATAATTTTTGCTTTATTATATAAATTTACAGATAGTGATATTCTATTGACATTTGCAATTACATTCGGAACAATTGCTTATCATTTTATTATTCGTCTTATTATTGGTACGATAATTAATCTTATTATGAAAAATAAAGCTGATTATACTAAAAAATGGTATTATGTCGGCGAAACTGAAATGAGATTTTATAAGAAAATTGGTGTTAAAAAATGGAAAAACAAAATGCCAACTTATAATAATGATTTTTTTGATACTAATAAACACAGTTGGAATGAAATTGTAGGGGCAATGTGTCAATCAGAACTTGTTCATGAAATAATTATTGTTTTTAGTTTTTTGCCCATTATTGCGACGATTTGGTTTGGAGCGTTCTGGGTGTTTGCGATTACTTCTGTGTGTGCTGCGATTTTTGATATGATGTTTGTATTTATGCAAAGATTTAATCGTTCGAGAATTTTAAAAATAAAAACTAAATTAAAATAATAAGAGGTATGTATATGAGCGAAAGACCTGAATTGAATAAAGATTTAGACGTTGAAATTTTTCAAGAGTTTTATTATCTCAAAGAAGAACTTGTTGATTTTTGCAGAAAAAATAATCTGTCTGTTTCTGGCAGTAAGATAGAACTTACTGAAAGGATTACTTATTTTCTTGAAACAGGGAACGCATTGAAGAATACTTATAAAAGAAAATCGACCACAAATATTGATGTAATTACTGAAGATACAAAAATAGAAGAAAATATTATTTGTTCAGAAAAACACAGAGCATTTTTCAAAGAAAAGATTGGCAAAGGTTTTTCTTTTAATGTGTTATTTCAGAATTGGCTGAAAAGTAATGCAGGAAAGACTTATGGAGAATCAATAAAGGCATATTATCAGATTTTAGAAGAAAAGAAAAAAGGCAAGACAACAATTGATAAACAATTTGAATACAATACATATATTCGTGATTTCTTTGAGGATAACGAAGGAAAAAACTTAGAACAAGCAATTATATGCTGGAAATATAAAAAGAATCTGAAAGGTCATAATCGCTATGAGAAATCAGATCTTGTTGCTTTGGAAAAATAAAATGATAGGAGATTATTATGCATAAAGAAATTTGCACAAAATGTGGTTTTGAATATGAACACGAGAGATTCGCCAACTTTATGGCATTCTGTCCATCTTGTAATAAATATGACCATATGGAATGTGATTATGGGTTCGGACCTGTTGTTACTTGCAGAATTTATCACGGTAGCAAGGTTGTGGGGGAGGTTACTTATGATGAGAATTATACACCTAATAAATACAGACTTGATTCCGATGCTTTTGATATACATGTGGTATTGGAACATAAGTATTTAGAAGCATTAAATGAATCAAGCGATATTATTTCTGAATTAATTCAATCAGAAAAGGTTAAAGTATTATAAGCATCAGAAAAGAGGTTTCCGAAATGAAAAATGATTTGCTTGAATTCGAATGTAGTGGAATTGATGAACAGGGGAATTTTCTCATTAAATATACAGGATATGGCGAAGATATATCTCCTGAATTTATTATCAAAAATCTTTCTCCCTACGCAAAAACGATAGCGATAACTTTAGAGGATTTAGATCATCCTGTAAAGAATTTCACGCATTGGGTAATATGGAACATTCCGGCAGCAGAAATAATAAAAGAATCAATCTCTTCAGATGAAAATATAAAGCAGGGGATAGCATATGGTTTGCATCGCTATGCAGGACCTAAGCCCCCAAAAAGAAAAAGTCATTCATATAAATTCACATTATATACTTTGGATTGTGCAATGAATTCATCGGCAAATATATTTAAGAAGACTTTTTTAAAAAAGATTAGAGGACATATTTTGCAGAAGGGCGAGATTATCGGAAGATTTATTTTTGAATAACAGATTTGTAGGTTAGATAAATAAAAACAGGTATATGAAAATCATATACCTGTTTTATTTTATTCAACATTAGGTTGAAATTCTTTTAAATTGAGTGCATAAGAAATTATTTTACCATAAAATTCACTTGGATTTGATTCGAGTTTTTCTTTAATGAAAACTGCTTGCTCATAAGTAGGGGAGTAAAGTTTCATCTGAAGTATATCTTCGTGAACATCATGAATCTTACAATCCACATAAAATCCATTTTCAGTTTGTTCGATATCGCAATCGATTTCGTTTGAAATCTTCTGCTTTGCA
>JAZNQY010000091.1:0-3856 GCA_045590375.1 Oscillospiraceae bacterium
TATTCAGCCTTGAACTGAGCAGCGAGTTCCTTGAGGTCTTCAGCTGTGAGGTCAACGTCCTGAGTAACGCCCTTCTTTTCTTTCATTTCGTCGATAAGTTCTTCAAAATACTTCTTACCAACTTCCATAACTACGTCAGAGTACATCTGGATGAATCTTCTGTAGCAGTCCCAAGCCCAACGAGGATTGTTTGAAGCTTCTGCCATGTAGTTTACAACGTCTTCATTAAGACCAAGGTTGAGGATTGTGTCCATCATACCGGGCATTGAAGCACGGGCACCTGAACGAACTGAAACGAGAAGAGGATTAGTCTTGTCGCCGAACTTCTTGCCTGTAACTTCTTCCATCTTAACGATATATTCGTTAATCTGAGCCTGAATTTCGTCATTGATTTTACGTCCGTCATCATAATAAGCTGTACAAGCTTCTGTGGAAATTGTGAAACCCTGAGGAACAGGAAGACCCATATTAGTCATTTCTGCAAGGTTTGCACCCTTACCGCCGAGGATTTCACGCATATTTGCATTACCCTCAGAGAATAAATAACAGTACTGTTTTGCCATTGGTATCTACCTCCAAAAAATATTCTTTTTTGCAATCGGGATAAAACCGTAATATCGGTGTTTTCAGGATATAAAATCCCTTTACCCCTTGCAAAAGCATATATATTATAGCAGAAAAAAAACAATTTTGCTACTGTTTTAACAAATATTTTAAAAAAATTATCAAAAAACTTTTTTAAACTTTTTAGTGCAATTTTGCCAATGAATGTTACAAATATTTTAAAATAGTGTAAAAAAGGGTTGAAGTAAACGCTTTATTATGTTAATATTATCTTGGAATTTGTTATTTTTAGGATATGGAGATGAATATTCATTTAAAACGCTTCATATCGTTATTTTTACCACAAAAAAGGAGTCTTATTGAAATGGAGAAGAATTGTGCCGTTATTCTTGCAGGGGGAGAAGGAAAGAGAATGAAATCATCTCTTCCGAAGCCTATGTTAAAGGTTTTAGGCGTTCCTATGCTTGATTGGGTAATAGAAGCCTGCAAGAATGCCGATGTTTCAGATATATGTGTTGTTAAGGGTTCGGGCGCCGATATTATCGAAGAATATTTAGGTGAACGCTATTATACCGTCCTTCAGGCTGAAAGAAAGGGAACAGGCCATGCTGTTATGCAGGCTGAAAACTACCTTGCCGAACATATCGGAGGGAATACTCTCGTTCTTTGTGGCGATGCCCCTTTTATCGACAGCGAAACCATCCGTAACGCACTTGAAATTCACGAAAATAACGGTAATGCCGTAACAGTTATAACAGCGATGCTTGATAATCCGACAGGTTATGGCAGAATTATCAGAAAAGGAAGCGAAATTTCAGGAATTGTTGAACAGAAAGATGCTGACGACGAACAACTTGAAATAAAAGAAATCAATTCAGGTGCTTATTGGTTTGATACACAAGCACTCATAGCTGCTTTAAAGGAACTTAAACCCGAAAATTCTCAGGGTGAGTATTATCTTACAGATACAATCGGAATACTTATTTCCAAAAAGCTCAGAGCAGGTGCTTATATCAGCACAAATCCCAATGTTGCACTCGGCGCTAATGACCGTATGGGACTTTTAAAACTCAACGACATAGCAAGAATGTCCGTTATAACAAAGCTTATGGCAGATGGTGTCGAATTTACTTGCCTTGACGGTGTTTCAATTGGTAAAGATGTTAAAATCGGTGCAGGAACAACAATCCGTCAGGGAACAATCATCGAAGGAAAAACAATTATAGGACATGATTGCGTAATAGGTCCTAACTCTCTTATCAGCGAATGTATGGTAGGAAACGGAACTGTTTTAAATTCCGTTCAGGCTTACGACTCATTTATAGGCGATGACACAAAGATAGGTCCGTTCGTTCATATCCGTCCTAACAGCACAATAAAGAACGGCGTAAAGATAGGCGATTTTGTCGAAGTAAAGAATTCTACAATCGACGACAGAACATCAATTGCTCATCTTACATATATAGGCGATAGCGATGCCGGAAAACATGACATCTTAGGCTGTGGTGTCGTAACAGTAAACTACGACGGAGTTAAAAAGGCAAGAACAACTATAGGTGACAATTCATTTATAGGCTGCAATACAAACCTTATCGCCCCTGTAAGTATCGGCGAAGGCTCATATACTGCCGCAGGAAGTACAATAACAAAGGATGTTCCCGATGGCGCACTCGGTATCGAAAGAGGAAATATGAGAGTAATAGAGGGCTTCGCCGACAGAAAACTTGAAAACTATAAAAAGAAATAATAAAAAAGCACCATTCACTTTAAAATGAGTGGTGCTTTATTTTTTGTCTGTGCGTCCTAAAATATAATCTGTTGATACTTTATAAAAGTCAGCAAGTATAATCAGATGTTCAACAGGTATCGTTATTGCTCCTCTTTCGTATCTTGAATAAACTGTCTGACTCGTGAAAAGGAGTTTTGCAATCTGTGCTTGAGTCATATCGCTGTCTTCTCTTAAATCCCGTAATCTCGGAAAATACAAAAAATCAACCCCTTGCTTTGTAGTACTATTTGGTACTATTGACTTTATCATATTTTATGTGTATAATATCCGATATAGTACTTATTGGTACTAAAAAAGTTTTTGGGTGAGTGGTTATGGGATTTTTTATGAATCTTAACAAAAAATCAGAGGAATTGAGAATAAAATTAAACTTTAAAAATGAAAAAATATCAAGATTTCAGAAATGTTGCAGAAATTGCTCATATTTTTCTCACAGAGGAATTTGCAGATATTATAATAAAATGACGAACAAAGCAAATTATTGCCGAAACTACCTGAAAAAATAAAATCAATACAACCTTGCATTTCGAAAACATCTGTGTTATAATGACACAGATGTTTTATTTTATAAAAACAAAGACCCCCATTCCGTCAAGGTATGGGGTTAAAGTGCTTTATTCATAAAGGAGAATTAAAATGAGTGATATTTTTGACCTTTTCAAGAAAATAGAAAACAACAGCCCGACACCTACGGGTACTGTTGAATACCTTATAGTCGGTCTCGGTAATGTCGGAACACAATACGAAGGAACACGTCATAATGCAGGCTTTATGGCTGTTGACAGACTTGCATCAAAGCATAAATTTGATATCAAGAAGATAAAATTCAAATCTCTTTGTGGAGAAGTTATGCTTTCGGGAAAAAGATGCTTTGTTATAAAGCCCACAACCTTTATGAATTTAAGTGGTCAGGCAGTTGTCGAGGCTATGGAATTCTATAAAATCCCATCAGAAAAAGTGATAGTTCTTTATGATGATATTTCACTCCCGATTTCAAAACTTCGTGTAAGAAGAAAAGGCAGTGACGGCGGTCATAACGGAATAAAGAATATCATATATCTTACAGGTAAGGATGATTTTCCGAGAGTAAAAATCGGAGTAGGAGAAAAACCCAATCCCGCTATGGACCTTGCCGACTGGGTGCTTTCGCGTTTCAAGAAGGAGGAATACGAAGATCTTTCTCCTGCTCTTGATAACGCAGTTTCGTGTGTCGAACTCATTGTTTCTGAAAAAATTGATGAAGCAATGAATAAATATAACTAGAGGTAAAATATGAATCTTTTTAAAAGTGCAATAGAAAGTCTCCCGCAGTTTCGGGAGCTTAAAACAGCCTGTGACGAAAACACCCTGCCTGTTCTCGTTACGGGCGTTTCGGCCGTTCATAAGGCGCAAATTGCTTTTTCTCTTGCCGAAGAACAAATGCTTATAATAACTGAAGATGAAGCGATGGCGTCCCGCTTTGCTGATGTTATAAATCAGATGGCAGGGGAAAATATATGCCTT
>JAZNQY010000092.1:0-23465 GCA_045590375.1 Oscillospiraceae bacterium
ACTTCGTCTTCAATGCCTTCGATGTTGATGTCTTCCTTCTTAGGAAGGTATCCGATAGGAGTTTCAACAGCGTCAACCTTGCCTTCACATCTCTTGATGATCCAGTCGAGAACACGCATATTGTCACCGAATCCGGGCCAGATGAAGTTTCCGTTTTCATCCTGCTTGAACCAGTTTACATTGAAGATCTTAGGAGCGTTTTCGCCGAGTTTTTCGCCCATATCGAGCCAGTGCTTCCAGTAGTCACCAACATTGTAACCAATAAAGGGCTTCATAGCCATGGGGTCATGACGGAGAACGCCTACTGCACCTGTTGCTGCAGCTGTTGTTTCTGATGAAACTGCTGAACCCATATATGTTCCGTGTACCCAATCGAATGACTGGTAAACGAGAGGAGTTGTTGATGCTCTTCTTCCACCGAATACGATAGCAGAAACGGGAACACCCTTAGGATTATTGAATTCAGGTGAGATGCAAGGACAGTTTTCTGCAGGAGCAGTAAATCTTGAGTTGGGATGAGCGAGCTTTAAGGGCTTGCCATCTTCGCCGAGTGTTGATGTGTATTCAACACCGTTAACCTTAGCACCCTTCCATTCTGTTGCGTTAACGGGAGGATTCTTATCAAGGCCTTCCCACCAAACTGTCATATCGTCATTGTTGATAGCAACGTTTGTGAAGATCGAGTTCTTCATAGCAGATGCGAGAGCGTTGTGGTTTGACTTATCGTTTGTTCCGGGAGCAACGCCGAAGAATCCGTTTTCAGGGTTTATTGCATAGAGTTTGCCGTCTTCGCCCTGCTTCATCCATGCGATATCGTCGCCGACTGTGTAAACTTCATAACCTGCTTTTCTGTATCCTTCAGGAGGAATAAGCATAGCAAGGTTTGTCTTTCCACAAGCTGAGGGGAATGCTGCTGTGACGTACTTAACTTCGCCATCGGGCTTCTTAACGCCGAGGATAAGCATATGTTCAGCCATCCAGCCTTCTTTCCAGCCCTGATATGATGCAATACGGAGAGCGAAACATTTCTTACCGAGAAGAACGTTTCCACCGTAAGCAGAGTTTATAGACCAGATTGCGTTATCTTCGGGGAAGTGAACGATGTATCTGTTTTCAGGGTCAACATTAGCCTTTGAGTGAAGTCCTCTTACGAAGTCGTTTGATGTTTCGCCGAGGTTTTCAAAAGCATCCTTACCCATTCTTGTCATGATATCCATATTAAGAACAACATAGATTGAGTCAGTAACTTCAACGCCTACTTTAGCGAGAGGTGAGCCGATAGGTCCCATTGAGTAAGGGATAACATACATTGTTCTGCCCTTCATAGCGCCATCATACATAGGTGTGAGCTTTGCATACATTTCCTGAGGGTCGCACCAGTTGTTTGTAGGGCCTGCATCTTCCTTATTCTTGCAGCAGATGAATGTTCTGTCTTCAACACGGGCAACGTCGTTGGGCTGTGTTCTGTGGTAGATACAGCCGGGAAGTTTTTCCTGGTTGAGTTCGATCATTTCTCCTGTTGAAATTGCTTCTTTACGAAGAGCAAGAAGCTGTTCGTCAGAACCGTCAATCCATACTACATTATCGGGCTTTGTGAGAGCTACCATCTCATCAACCCATTTGAGCACGTTGGGGTTTTTTGTAAGAGCCATTGGTGTATTCCTCCTTGATTTTAAATCCGAAAATAATTTCGGTAATTTACTTGTATTTCAGGGAATATACTATATTCCCCTATTTTACATTATACAATATTTGTTATAAATTAGTCAATAGGTTTGAAAATATTTAACTCTTTATTAAAAAACAAAGGGACAGAACCTTTTTCTGCCCCTCTGATATGAATTTTATCTCATACCGATAATTGTGAATATTGTCATTCCTATTACTACAAGCATAAGGATGATTGTTACAGGATTTATAAAATATGCTCCGAAAGCCTCTCCCTTTGTAAGAACGGTATTTTCCTGTTCTGAGCCTGTGATACGGAAAGCGTCTTTGCCACGCTTTGCAAGTCTTATAATAAAGAGAATGATTGCAGCAAAGATAATTCCATAGATGCAGAATGAAATACATGCCAACGGAATAAATCTTCCTAAATTTGCCATCATATATTCTGTATCTCCACTTGCTATTCTGTCAAGGTCAAGATTTCCCATTATAGCATATTGTAATGCACCGAATGAGTTATTGAACATATGTCCGAGTATAGCAGGAATTATCGAGCGTGATTCGAGTGAGATGTATCCGAAGAAAAGTCCCCATACGATAGCTGCGGGTATCTGTGGAACATTCATATGATAAAGTCCGAAAAGAACTGCTGTTACAATGATTGCAAACGCTCTGCCGTGAGGCACGAGAGGTGTGAAGAATGACGCTCTGAAAAAGAGTTCTTCGAGAATAGGTGCACCGACTGCTATCGCAAGTGATACAACGATTACGCTTAAAAGATTTCTTTCAGCAACAAACGAAACCGAACCGATTTCAAAATCTGTTATCAATGTAATTAGAGTCATGAGAAGGTTTGTGATGATGCTTGTAAGCTGTCCGAGCCCTGTTGCCATAATGATAAGCGCAAAGATTTCGGATTTTTTCATCTGAGGTTTTGCAAAATGAGCCTTTAAATTAACCTTCATAATCTTGCAGTAGACAAGAAGTCCCACTACCATGATAATATCCTGAACAATGAGTGAAAAACTCATTTCATCAAGGACATTTGCTGTAAAGTCGGCATAAGCGTCCCCCATAATTGCCATTATGCCGAGAAAGATTACATTTGTAAGGATGATGATTGCAAGAATCACCGACGATGTCAATGTTGAAATCTTGAAAATCTGTTTTTTCGCAGCCTTTTTAATCTGCATCTGTTCCTGTTCCATTGTTTGTTTCCTCCTTTTATCGTGTGATTTTTGTCACCCCAGAAACAAAATCACATTATATATTTTCAAGGGAAAGCGTTGCTATTGCGTTAAGCGATTCATCAGCACGCTTGCCCGAAAGAAAATCATAATACCCCTGACACGCTATCATAGCAGCGTTATCTCCACAAAGAGAAAGTGGTGGCATATAAAGTGAAAATCCGTTTTTCTCACATTCCTCAGAGAGCTTTTGTCTTACTCCCGAATTTGCCGAAACCCCTCCTGCAAGTGCTATGGTTTTATAGCCTAAATCCTTTGCTGCAAGAATAGTCTTTTCTGTTAAGATTTCAGCAACTGTCTTCTGAAAAGAAGCAGCCATATTGTCTCTATGTAGTGTTTCGCCTTTTTGTTCGGCGTTGTGAGCCATATTTATAACGGCAGTTTTAAGCCCCGAAAAAGAGAAATCATAAACCGAGCCGTTTACAACTGGTTTCGGGAGTTTATAAAAATTCGGGTCGCCGTTTTTCGCTGCATCATCTATAAATTTTCCGGCAGGATAAGGAAAACCTATTACTCTCCCTACTTTATCAAAACATTCTCCTGCAGCGTCATCCCTTGTTCTTCCGATAACTCTGAATTTTGTATAATCGAGGATCTCGACTATATGTGAGTGTCCACCACTTGCAACAAGACAGAGATATGGTGGCTTTAAATCCTTATGAGCAATATAGTTAGATGCTATATGCCCTGCTATATGATGAACAGGGATAAGTGGTTTTCCTGTTGCCATCGAAAGACCTTTTGCAAAGCTTGTTCCGACAAGAAGTGCACCTATAAGTCCCGGTGCGTATGTAACGGCAACAGCATCAATATCAGAAAGCGAAAGCCCTGATTTTTCCATAGCCTCTTTTACTACAGCATTTATGTTTTCGGTATGTCTTCTTGATGCGATTTCAGGCACAACTCCCCCGTAAAGACGGTGCTCTGCTATCTGAGTTGCAACAACGTTTGAAAGTATCTCCCTGCCGTCTTTTGAAACAGCAGCAGCCGTTTCATCGCAGGAACTTTCTATTCCTAAGATATACATATCAATTCTTCCTTTTTGTCATAAGTATTGCGTTTTCTGAAGGTGAAGAATAAAAATTCTTTCTCATCCCGTCAGTTTCAAATCCGTTTTTCCTATAGAGCGATATTGCAGGAATATTGCTCTCTCTCACCTCAAGATGAAAAGCGTTTATTTCATCACAAAGATAAAATATTTCAGAAAGAAGCATATCTGCAATTCCTTTTCTTCTGAATGAAGGCAAAACAACAACGGTATTTATATCTGCTTCATCGAGAACTTTTATAATATTTATGAAACCTGCTTCTCTACCATCACATTCTGCTATGAGAGTCAGTGCGTCTTCTCTTCTGAGATTTTCAGAAAAGACCTTCTCACTCCAGCATTCAGAAGAAAGACATTCTTTGTCTATCTGAGAAAGAACAAAAGCATCTTTCTCGTCTGCTTTTCTTATCCTTATATTATCCTTTTGCAACATACCAGCTTTTTCCCTCATTGACATCGGCTGTCATCGGAACAGAAAGTTTTACTGCGTTTTCCATTTCCTCACCGAGGACAACTTTCGCTCTTTCCTTATCCTTTTCAGAAACTTCAACTATGAGTTCGTCGTGTACCTGTAATATAAGTTTAGCATCAAGATTTTCTTCCTTGAGTTTCTTATAGACATTTACCATCGCCTGTTTGATGATATCTGCCGCAGAGCCCTGAACGGGTGCGTTCATAGCAGCTCTTTTTCCGAAAGCCTGAACAACCTTATTCGATGATGCTATTTCGGGAATATATCTTCTTCTGCCATAGATAGTTGTTACATAGCCATTCTTCATAGCGCTTTCTACGGCATCTTCCATAAACTTCTTGACGCCCGAATAACTTTCGAGATAGTTCTTTATATAACGGTCGGCCTCTTTTACTGTCGAGCCTATATCCTTTGAAAGCGAGAATGCGCCTATGCCATAGATTATTCCGAAATTGACAGCCTTTGCTGCCCTTCTCATTTCGGGTGAAATCATGCTTTCAGGAAGTCCGAAAACCTTTGATGCAGTAGCAGTATGAATATCTGTCCCCGAAAGAAAAGCGTTCTTTAAGTTTTCATCATCACACATAGCAGCAACAACCCTGAGTTCAATCTGGCTGTAATCGGCATCAAGGAGGGTATATCCTTCTTTTGCGATAAAGAACTTTCTCATCTCTCTGCCCGTTTCTGTTCTTACGGGGATATTCTGCATATTCGGTTCTGTCGATGAAATTCTGCCTGTTCTTGTTTCGGTCTGCTTGAAGTTTGAATGAATTCTTCCATCTTTACCTACAACCTTTAAAAGTCCGTCAACATAGGTTGAAAGAAGTTTTGAAAGCTGACGGTATTGTAAAACAAGGTCAACTATCGGGTGTTTATCGCGTAAGCCCTCTAAAATTTCGGCATTTGTTGAATAACCCGTTTTTGTCTTTTTGCCTGCAGGCAGACCTAAATCCTCAAAAAGAACTTCGCCGAGTTGCTTGGGTGAATTTATATTGAAATCCTTTCCTGCCATAAAATAAATCTGACTTTCAAGACCTTCTATGTCAGAAGAAAGCATCTCTCCGAAATTCTTAACGCCCTCTGTATCAATCTTTACACCCTCACATTCCATAGAAGCCAGAACTTCTGTAAGTGGCTGTTCGAGGTTATAAAGAAGATTTTCCATATCGGCATTTTTTATTTCTTCACTTAGTTTTTCATATAATGGATAGAGCGACGCTACCTCAGAAAACTCACCACATTCAAAATAATCCGTTCTGTATTCATCAGAAAATCTTTTTACAGAAGGCTCTGTCGGTGCTGAGCTTAAAAGATATGCTGCGATTTCGATGTCAAAGTCTATACCTTTACACTCTTTCCCTCTCGCAAAACAGAATTTGTAAGCAGGCTTCGCACCACAGGTTATCTTCTTGCTGTCGCTTGTTAAAAATCTTAAGATTTCATCTTCTGATGATGTTTCTGAAATGGTTTCTCCGAATTTTATCTTTAAATCCTCTTTGTATATAAAACTATAAATTATACCATCTGTAAATTCTATGCTTTCAAAATCCACTTTATCAAAATCGCAGGAGATTTCTTCTTTCTGCTTGTTTTCTGCTATTCCACCAGCGAGTTTTTCTGAAAGCGAGAACATTTCAAGGTCTGAAAGAATTTCTCTTACCTTGTCATTATCAGGCTCAGAGCCTATTTGGTCAAGGACAGGGGTTGTCGCATTTGTAACAATTGTCGCTAACCACTTGCTTTCGAAAGCACTTTCCCTGCCGTCTATGAGTTTTTGTCTTGCAGCAGGTTTTAAATCTGCTGTTTCTATATTGTCATATAAGTTTTCTATTGTTCCGTATTTCTTTATTATTTCCGTTGCACTCTTTTCGCCTATTCCCTTAACACCTGCTATGTTGTCAGAGCTATCTCCCATAAGCGCTTTAAGGTCTATAAGCTGTAAAGGTGAAAAACCATACACCTCATTGAATTTATCGGGAGTAAAAACTATTGTTTCCTTTGTCTTTGCGAGAAGAACTGTTACATTATCTGTAATAAGCTGTAAACTGTCTCTGTCACCCGTTAAGATGACACATTCGTTTCCCGACTCATCACACTGCTTCGCGAGAGTTCCTAAAATATCATCTGCCTCAAAACCTTCACATTCAAGAACTTCTATTCCCATAGCCCTTAAAAGTTCTTTTATTCTGGGCATCTGTGAACGGAGCTCTTCGGGCATACCATGTCGGTTTGCCTTATAGCTTGCAACTGCTTTATGTCTGAAAGTGGGGGCGTGAAGGTCAAACGCAACGGCAACTTTATCGGGTTTTACATCTGCTATTGTTTTAAGATATATATTCATAAATCCATAGATAGCATTAGTAAATTCGCCCTTTTTATTGGCAAGTGCCTTTATGCCGTAAAACGCACGGTTTGCTATACTGTTTCCGTCGATAGCAAGCAATTTCATCGCAATACCTCCACCCGTAAAAAAATCAACTTTTATTATACCATACTTTTTTAAAAAATGCTATGCTTTTTTGCTAATTTATGTTATACTGTTAAAAGTATCTCTGAAAGGAAGATTTTTTATGCAGACCGTTAAAATCGGAAATGTTGAAATAGAAAAAACGGCAATGCTTGCTCCTATGGCATCTGTTGCAGACAAGGCTTACAGAACTATCTGTAAAGAATACGGTGCAGCGTTTGTCGTAAGCGAAATGGTTTCTGTTAAAGGGCTTTACTATTCCGACAACAAAACCGATGAGCTTTGTCATATAAGCGATTTCGAACGCCCTATGGCAATTCAGCTTTTTGGCGACGACCCTGAATATTTTAAACTCGCTGTTGAAAAAATAAATAAATATACTCCTTGTATTATAGATATCAACATGGGGTGTCCCGTTCCTAAGGTTGCAGGAAACGGAAGTGGTGCAGCACTTATGAAATCCCCTAAACTCGCAGGAAAAATCATTGCAGCAACAGTTTCTGCTGCGAAATGCCCCGTTACTGTGAAAATCCGTTCGGGATGGGATTTCGATAACATAAACGCCGTAGAAATGGCGAAGATTGCCGAAGATAACGGTGCATCGGCTGTCGCTGTCCATGCAAGAACAAAAACTCAGCTTTACAGTGGCAAGGCAGACTGGGAAATTATACAGAGAGTAAAAAACGCAGTAAATATTACAGTCATCGGCAACGGTGATATAAATTCCCCCGAGGATGCAAAAAGAATGTATGACGAAACGGGTTGTGACCTTGTTATGATAGGCAGGGCGACATATGGAAAGCCCTGGATATTCAGGCAGGTAAAAGAATATCTCGAAAAGGGAACATACACCCCCGAGCCCACAGCAGAGGAAAGAATGAAAATCCTTCTTCATCACGCAGAACTCATCGTTGAAAACAAGGGCGAAAGAAAGGGTATGGCAGAGGCAAGAAAACACGCTGCATGGTATATGAAGGGAATGAAAAATGCTGCATCATTCAGAAACAGATGTGGAGAAATCGACAGTATGGAAAGCCTTGAAAAACTTATAGAAGAAGCTCTTTCGGAATGATTTTCCGACAGGGCTTTTCTTCTTGACAATACTATATATAAGTGGTATCATACGGGTAGTATATTATTTCGGAGGAACTTATGAAGATTATCATTGTCGGAATAGGAAAAGTCGGTATTACTCTCGCTAATTTCTTTTCAAGAGAAGGTCATGATGTTACCGTTATTGACAAAAACCAGAAGCTCATAAATGATGTTGTAAATAAATATGATGTTATGGGTGTATGTGGAAACGGCGTAAGCCTTGAAGTTCTGGATGAAGCCGATATAAAGAACACAGATATTTTAATCGCATCTGCATCAACCGATGAAACAAATATGCTTGTATGCGTTCTCGCAAAGAAAATGGGTGTTAAAAATACAATAGCAAGAATAAGAAATCCCGAATATGCCGTTAAGGCAGGGTCTGTATATAACGAGCTCGGCATCACAATGATAGCAAATCCTGAATTCAATGCAGCAGAAGAAATTTATCGCATTATCCGTTTCCCCTCTGCATTGAAGCTTGAAAAGTTCGCAGGTGGCTCTATTGATATAGCTGAAATTGCGATAACAGAAGGACATCCTTTAGAAGGGACTCTTCTTTGCGACCTTCGCAGTCACAGTAAAGTTCAGACGCTGATATGCGCTGCAAAGCGTGGAGAGGACGTTATTATTCCCTCAGGTAATTTTGAAATAAAAGCAGGAGATATTATATATATCATCGCTTCTCATTCCGAACTTCTTCTCTTTTTCAAGGAGCTCAATCTCTTAAAGAAAAAAATCCGTTCGGTTATGATTATAGGTGGAAGTAAAATCGCATTCTATCTTTCGAGAATGCTTCTCAAACAGGGCATTGATGTAAAGATAATTGAAACCGACGCAGAACGCTGTGAAGAACTCGCAAACTTCCTTCCCAAAGCGGTTATTGTCAATGCCGACGGAACAGACGGTGATGTTCTTATCGAAGAAGGCATCGACGATATGGACGCCTGTGTTATGCTTACAAATATCGACGAAGAAAATATCATTATTTCACTTTTCGCAGGTTCAAGAAATGTCGGAAAGATAATAACAAAGGTTTCAAGAAATTCGCTTGTTTCAATGATGCCTCAGGTTGACAGCAACAACAGTATCATTTCTCCTACATTCCTTTTGGCAAATAATATAGTAAGATTTGTCCGTTCGATAGGAAATGCTGAAGATGAAAGCAATATCGAAACTCTCCATAAAATAGTTGACAACAACGCAGAGGCTATCGAGTTTTCTATGAGAGAGGGCTCTTTCCAGAAATTTGGTGTTCCTTTAAAAGATATTCCTTTAAAACTGAATATTCTTATTGCTTGTATAAAGCGACAGAATACAGTTATCCTTCCTAACGGTAATACAACCATAGAACTCGGCGACAGAGTAATTATCGTTACAACAAACGAAGGACTCACCAAAATGGATGACATTCTTGCATAGGAGAATTTTATGAATTACAGAATGCTTATTTATGTTATGGGCAGAATTCTGAGAGCCGAAGGGTTACTTATGATATTCCCGTTTATAATTTCGCTTATCTATGGCGAAAAATCGGGTTTTGCATTTGCAGTTGTCATTATCTCTCTTCTTCTGATTTCAACGATTATCTCAACAAATCCGCCCGAAAAGAGTTTTATGCGTCCGAAAGACGGCTTTGCAGCAGTCGGCATTGCATGGCTTTTACTCTCTTTTTTCGGATGTCTGCCTTTTTATATAAGTGGTCAGATTCCCTCTTTTATCGACGCTTTCTTTGAAACCGTTTCGGGATTTACAACAACGGGGTCATCTATACTCACAGAGGTTGAATCTCTCGACAGAGGAATGACCTTCTGGCGAAGCTTTACTAACTGGATAGGTGGAATGGGAATTCTTGTTTTCGTTCTCGCAATCCTTCCTCAGTCTGATATGAAATCGACAAGAATGATGCATATAATGAGGGCTGAGTCACCGGGTCCCACAGTTGGAAAACTTGTTCCAAAACTCAAACAGACAGCGACCATAATGTATGCTATATATATAGTTTTAACAACTATCGAATTCATACTTCTGCTTATAGGAGGAATGCCTTTCTTCGATAGTTTATGTCATTCCTTTGCAACAGCAGGAACAGGTGGATTTTCAATAAAGAACGCAGGTATCGCCCATTACGGAAGCCCTTATATAGAAATAGTAATAACTGTTTTTATGATTCTTTTCTCGGTAAACTTCAACGTTTTCTATCTTATCATCACAGGTAATATTTTAAGAGCGATAAAAAGTGAGGAATTATGGGCGTTTTTAGGAATAATCGCCTTTTCGATAGCAACAGTAACGATAAATGTTTCATCAATGTATGAATCAATAGGCGACGCAATAAGAGATTCTGCATTTTCTGTTGCAACAGTTATCTCAACAACGGGATTTGCAACGGCTGATTTTGACAAATGGCCTCCGTTTTCACAAGTTATTCTTGTTCTTCTTATGTTTATCGGTGGATGTGCAGGGTCTACCTGTGGTGGTCTTAAAATTTCAAGACTAATTCTTCTTATAAAGAACGGCCTTCGTGAGATAAAATATATCTTCCAGCCGAATTCCGTATATTCAATCCGTTTCGAAGGAAAACCCGTTGAAAAGGATACAGTAAGAAGTGTTACAAACTATTTCTTTATCTATATAACCTTGTTCACTGTTTTCCTTGTTGCAATTTCAGCACTTGAATCTGTTGATCCGATAACGGCATTCACTTCCGTTGCGGCAACCTTCAACAATATAGGCCCGGGGCTCAGTATCGTAGGCCCCACGGGGAATTACGCCGATTTCTGCCCTTTAAGCAAGTTTATCTTTTCTCTTGCTATGCTTACAGGGCGACTCGAACTTTTCCCGATTATAACACTTTTTGCACCATCAACATGGAAAAAGGTATAGTAAAAACAAAGCACCCTTTTTATAAGGGTGCTTTTTATTTGGGTTTTATAAATCTATCGTTACCGAGCCGTTTTTTATTTTCCGAACAAACTGCGAAACGATATGTCGGCGATGACTCATCGCTATATGCCATAAGTTTTTGTTGCAGGATCTCTGAAGAGAGGAATTTCGGGTGTGAAGAATGTGAATACAACAAAGAGAATTGCAATTCCTGTAAGTATCGGAAAAACTATCTTCTGAGGAAATTTTCTTCCCACTCCCTTTTTCATAAGTTTAGTTTCTATAAAATATGCTATGGCGCCTGCAATATAGAAAATCGCTATGTTTATATAGTCTATCGTTACCCCCGAAATTCCTGTATAGGTGTAATAGAAAACGGGAATTAAGATAAGACCTATCAGTATCCCGATAAGCTTAACTACCCTGAAATTTTCATATTCATCTTTAAAAAAACGATACTCGAAAAGCGAGAATAAAAACATCGGAAAGAAAAGTAGTTTCATATGTTCCCATGTTGATTCGTTTACTGACGAAAAGAACGATACTGCCACACTCTCCCCTGTTAAATCGTATAAAAAATGAAGAAGTGTTCCCAAAGCAGAAGTAAAAACATATCCACCGAACTGCCATAACGCAAGTGAGCGTTTTTCCATAAAAAAGTCCCCCTTATTCTTTTTAAAAAGTATATGCAGAAAACTTTATAATATAACAATGAATAAATGCTTTTTAAAATGGAAAACTATCCTTGAAAATGATTTATGGGGGACTTTTTAAAATGTCAGTCAAAATATCAAAAAACACCTTTGCCATGTCAAACCCTCCGAGTATAACTTATTTTGCCTCAATCGTCGGAAAAAAAGAGGGCGAAGGCCCTATGGGACACGTTTTTGACAAGGTAGAGGACGACAGTCATTTCGGGCAGGACAGCTGGGAAAAAGCAGAGAGTGAAATGCAGAAAAGAACGGTTGAACTTTTATTTGAAAAGGCAGATATAACTCCTGATGATGTTGATTTTATGTTTGCAGGAGATTTACTCAATCAATGCACGGGAACAACCTATGGTCTTCGTGACCTTAACATTCCTATTCTCATAGTTTACGGTGCTTGTTCGACTATGGCAGAAACGCTTCTTCTTTCTGCAGTTATGACCGATAATAATTTAGGAGGGAAAATCGTTGCAGTTACATCGTCGCATTTCGGAAGTGCAGAAAGACAATTCAGACTACCTCTTTCCTATGGTGGACAGAGAACTCCCACATCCCAATGGACCTGCACAGCCTCGGGTGCCGCTCTTGTTACCCCTGAAAGAAATGCCCCCTATATCAGAGGAGTTACAATAGGAAAAATAGTTGACTTAGGTATTACCGACGCCAACAATATGGGGGCTGCTATGGCGCCTGCTGCTGCCTATACGATAACAACATTCTTAAAAGACACAAAAACATCCCCCAACGATTATGACTGTATCGTAACGGGGGATTTAGGATTTGTCGGCAGCGAACTTTTATACGAGCTTTTAGAAAAAGAAGGGATAAACATCCGTTCTAAACATATGGACTGTGGAAAGATGATGTTTGACAGAGAAAAGCAGGATGTTCATTCGGGTGGTTCGGGTTGTGGATGTTCGGCAAGTATTTTATGCGGACATTTTCTTCCTATGATAAAAAACGGCGATATAAAGGATATGCTGTTTATCGCAACGGGAGCACTGATGTCAACAACAGCGTCACAGCAAGGAGAGAGTATTCCGGGGATTGCGCATCTTATCCACATTTCACACGAATACCGAAAGGGTGATGACAATGGGTAGTTTTTATGATTATCTATGGGCATTTTTAATAGGTGGAGCGTTTTGTCTGATAGGCCAGCTTTTAATTGACTACACAAAGCTCACTCCTGCAAGAATACTGACGGTTTTTGTCGTTGCAGGAGTGGTTTTGGGAGCGTCTAAAATTTATGAGCCTATTGTTGAATTTGCAGGTGCAGGGGCGACAGTTCCGTTAACGGGTTTTGGAAATCTTCTCGCAGAAGGCGTCAGAAAAGCCGTTGACGAAAAGGGAATTTTAGGTGCTTTCACAGGTGGATTTACTGCTGCTGCAACAGGGCTTTCTGCTGCTGTCATATGTGGATTTTTAGTTTCACTGATTTTCAAGTCGAAAGATAAATAAAAAAGCACCCTGTAAAAAGGGTGCTTTTTTACTTAGGGTTAAAGCCTGTTATCCACCATTGTAGATTTTCAGGATACCAGTTGAAAAGAGTAGTATATTATTCGACATATCGCCCAATAGTTATTTTACTGTCAAAATCTGTTTCTCCGTTTTCGCATTTGTATATGATCATATTAGACATTCCTATATTGTCTACATTTTCCGTATCAACTGACCGATATGCAAATATAATCAAATATTCTTCGTTTTTGTCTGTAACAACATTTTCAATCCGCAAAGAAAATTCGTTCTTTGTTGTTATTCCTTCATTTACTTCGTTTCCTTCGCTACTCAATTTAACATCATAATCTGTAATATTTCCATCTATAAAATTGAATGCTGATAGTATTTCTTCGTCAAGTTTATTATGAGTTGATGTTATTTTATCACAGAATATGTTTTTTAATCTTTCGGAATTGTCATTATTAAAACAAGCAACTATTTCTTTCGCCAATTCTTTTTTAGAATTCGGCTTATTGTCTGTTGACTTGGAACATCCAAAAAGCGTAAAAGAAAGACAAATTAACACGATTACACATATTACCCTTTTCATTTAATCAACTCTCCTCATACCAACATATCCAAAATATTTTATATTTCCTCAAACTTTTTGAGGAACGCCTTTGTTCTTTCGTTCTTTGGGTTTAAAATAACATCGTCGGGTGCGCCTTCTTCAACGATAACGCCGTCTGACATAAAGATTACCCTGTCTGAAACGCTTCTTGCGAATTCGATTTCGTGAGTAACTATAACCATTGTCATTTTTTCTGCCGCGAGGGATTTTATTACTCTTAAAATATCGCCCGTAAGTTCGGGGTCCAAAGCCGATGTGGGCTCATCGAAAAAGAGGATGTTTGAATTCATCGCAAGTGCTCTTGCTATTGAAACTCTCTGCTGCTGACCACCAGAAAGCTGACAAGGATAATAGTCTGCTTTATCAGAAAGCCCCATTTTTTCAAGGAGTTTCTTTCCGATTTCTTCGGCCTCTTTCGGTGTCGCTTTTTTGGATGTTAAAAGAGGGTCTGTAATATTTTTCATTACATTATAATGAGGGAAAAGATTGAAGTTCTGAAAAACAAGTCCGAACTCGGAATAATATTTTCTAAGCTCGTTATTTTTGAGATAGACTGCTTTTCCGTCATTGTCTTCGGCTACTGTATGTCCCGAATATGTAAGTGTTCCACCGTCGAGTCTTTCAAGCATTGTTGCACAGCGAAGGAATGTTGATTTTCCTGAGCCTGAAGGCCCTATAATAGAAACAATTTCGCCCTTTTCGACAGATACCGATATATCCTTTAAAACCTCAAGGTCGCCAAAGGATTTTCTTGCATTCTTTATTTCAAATACGCTCATCTCTTAGTCCCCTTTCGGTTAGTTATAGTATTCCATTGATTTTTCGATTTTTCTCATAACTGTCGCAACAACAAGGTTGAAGATATAATAGAAAATACCTGCAGCAACAAACGCTGCCATTGATTTTTCGGCAGCAGCAATAGCCTTTGCGTTCGTAAACATTTCGGGGATAGAAAGTGTGAATGCGAGTGATGTATCTTTAATGAGAGTTATAACTTCGTTTGTAACAGCAGGAGTAATTCTCTTTATAACCTGAGGGAGAATTATCTTTCCGAAACACTGTGATTTTGTATAGCAAAGCACCTGTGCAGCTTCATACTGTCCTTTAGGGATAGATTCAATTCCACCACGATAAATTTCTGCAAAATATGCAGCATAGTTAAGTGAAAAGCCTATGATTACCGAGATAAAACGATATGTCGGATGAAGTGAAATTCCGAACATATAATAAGGTCCGTAAAAAACAACAAGAAGCTGAAGCATAAGAGGAGTTCCTCTCATAATGGATATGTAAACCTGTGTTATGGCGCTTATTATCTTATTTTTAGACATTCTTCCGAAAGCGACAACAAGTCCTAAAGGAAGAGAAAACAAAAGTGTAAGAGCGAAAATTCCGTACGAAGTCGCAAGACCCGTCAGAAGTTCTTTAAGCATTGTTGCAAAACTCATATCCAAAACTCCCCATTGATAAAATTAAAGTAAAAAAGGGCAAGATGAACTTTCGTTCAGATGCCCTTGATTTTTTGTTTAAAAGATTATTCTTCGTCTTCGCTTACTTCGATTGTGCAAACGTCATATCCGAACCACTTTTCAGAAATCTTTGCGAATGTGCCGTCCTTAACCATTTCTTCAAGTGTTGCCTGAACTTCATCACGGAGTTCTGTGTTTCCGAGAAGGAAACCAACGCCATACTGTTCTTCAACAATAGGTTCTTCGAGAATAACGAATTCGCCTTCTCTGCCTTCCATCTGAAATCTTGCAACGCCGATGTCCATAGCGATAGCGTCAACTGAACCTGCGTCAAGGTCCATAAAAGCTGTGTTATACTGTGAACATGTTAAAAGTTCCTTGAAAGATGCCTTAAGGTCTGCAAATTCTTCACCGTTGAGTGCGTTGAGCGCTGCTGAGTCAGCCTGTGCTGTAACATACTTTCCTGCGAGGTCAGCCTGTGTCTTTATTCCCGAATCAGCCTTTACAACGAATACCTGTGAGTTATCCATATAAGCAGATGTCCATGTGTATTTGTCTTCTCTGCCGTTCATTGTAAAGCCGTTCCAGATGCAGTCGATTGAGCCTGAAGAAAGTTCAAGGTCCTTAGAGTTCCAGTCGATAGGCTGAAGCTTGATTTCCTTGCCCATACGCTTAGCACATTCTTGTGCCATTTCGATATCGAAGCCTGTGTATCCACCGTTTTCGTCAACATAGCCGAAGGGAGGGAAATCCTGGTCGAAACCGACTGTAAATGTGTTGTCTTCTTTTTTCTGGTCAGCACATCCGATGAGGGCTGCTACAAGTGTAAGCCCTACAACAGCGATTGCTGTAAACTTCTTGAAATTCATAACCAATACTCCTCAAAATAAAAATCATATGTGATTATGTTATCACATCATTATGATAAAGTCAACCAAAACGAAAAATAATCGTCATTTTCAATACAAATGACAAGAGGCATGTTGAAAAAATTATAGTATATTATGCCAAAATCAAAGCCACATACCCGAATTTTCGGATATGTGGCATTTTTTTAAACCTTGAATCTTGAAACTTCTTTCTGTAAAGCAACTGCCTGTTCTCTTAAATAATTGCTTGATGCAGCGCTTTCTTCTGCTGATGCAGAATTTGACTGAATAGCGTTTGTTATGCTTTCGAGGCCTGTATTGATTTCGTTTATCGCAACAGCCTGTTCTCTTGACGCTTCTGAAATATTTTCCATAAGCTGTGAGAATTCGTCAATTGATTCGCTTATCATATCAAATGACTGTTCTGTTTCTTCAGCAACTTTCACGCCGTGGTTTACGGCAAGACTGCTCTTTTCGATAAGTTCCATAGTTTCCTGCGCTGCTTCTGATGAACGTGCAGCAAGTGTTCTTACTTCATCGGCAACAACTGCAAATCCCTGTCCCGCTTCGCCCGCTCTTGCAGCTTCAACTGCTGCGTTGAGGGCTAAGATATTTGTCTGGAATGCAATGTCTTCGATAACTTCAACAATATTCTGGATTTCATCTGATGTAGCCTTGATTTCTTCCATCGACCTTGTCATTTCAGAGATTGTTCTTCCACCGTTATCTATGCTTTCAACAACGCTTTCCATAAGTCTTGATGCCTTTTCGGTATCTTCGCTGTTTCTGTCAACAGTTGACTTGATGTCAGATGTCATTGAGTTTATCTGTTCAATAGAAGCAGCTTCGTGTGATGCGTTTTCAGCGAGAAGCTGTGCACCTGATGTAAGTGAATTCGAGCCGTTTAAAACCTGACTTCCGACTGTGTTTATCTTCGACATTGTTGTTTTGAGATTATCGCTTATTCCGTCGAGAGATTTTCTTATATCGATAAAGTCGCCCGAATATTCAACATCACTCTTTACATTGAGGTTACCCTTTGAAAGTTCTGTTAAAACATTATGTATATCACCTATGTAAAGCGAGAGTGTTTCTACTGTCTTTGCGAGTGATTCATAGAGGACCTGTGTTTCATCGCCTCTTTCGTTTTCTTCACACTTCGATTCTATGTCGCCCTCAGCGAGAAGTGTAAGTCTTTTAGCAGCATCTGAAACGGGCTTTGAAATCTGTCCTGCAATTATAAATGAGCATACGAGTGCAGTTATAATTGATACAACAAGGATGATAATGAGAATATTACGGAGTGTTTCATATGACTTTAAAATCTGGTTGTGACCGGCAGCATAGACTACATAAAGTCCTCCGCTGATTTCGTATGAACAAATCAAAACATCTCCACCGAAGAACTTGCTTTCTGTATCAAAAGCCTCTCCTTCGCTTTCAATGACTGCTGTCATAAGGTCTGTGAATTTATATGCCTTATCGGCTGTCATTTCTTCCTTGATATCTCCCGATGTTATAACTATGTTTCCGTAAGCGTCGGCAACGAATACAAGTTCGCCTTCCTTGCCCGACATTCCCGAAATATAAGCACCGAGATAATCATATGTAAGTTCACCGAGGAGTATGTCTGTTCCGTCGTTATAGGCAACAAGTGTCACTACTTCATTTGCTTCATTCTCAACAGCAGGAAGGAATGTCATCTCTCCTTCAGGTATTGAAGATGTTATATTCACATAATCATCAAGGTCATAAAGGTCATCTGAAAGATAGCTTAAATTTTCAAATGCCGAATCTTCTCCCTCCTGCATAGCCTCAAGGAGATATTCATATTCACCCTCAAGTGATGATGCAACGCTTTCTGAGATATTGCTTCCGAGTTTCACACCGTCGTTATATGAAACAGTATATGCACCTATCGCAGATACAAGCGTCATCAAAAGACCTGTTGCTATAACGGCAACTGCACAAAGACGCATTATTCTTCCTCTGATAGTCGTTCTCATATAAAATCTTCCTTTCGGTTATAAAAGATATTCCTTTACTTTGTCGAGATATTCCTCTCCGACTTTTCTGCCTATTCTGTAAACTCTTTCAAGTTCATCGGGGTTATGTTCAACAGCACCGATATTAAGTGCTTCGGGTGGTCTGATAACGAAAATTCTTCCCTTTTCTTCAAGCTTTTTTATGCAGGCAAGTGTCTTGTTATACATTTTGTGTCTTTCTGAAATTGCCCTTATGAAATTAGGCTTATCCCTCATTGTCATTTTTATTATGGGTATGAGTTTGTTTTTCTGTTTCACAAAGCCTTCGGGCTGAGTAAGGATAACAACAATTTTGTCATAGCCTTTTCTTATCATGAATTTAACTGGGATAGAATCTGATGTTCCCCCGTCTGAAAGAGAGTATTTTCCTATCTTTACCGTTCTTGAAACAAGAGGCATTGATGCAGACGCACGCATCCATTCTATATCTTCTCTCTTGCCATCCTTACATTTATGATAAACAGGCTTTCCTGTATCCATATCTGTTGCGACAACATAGAAATCCATAGGATTTTTACTGAATGTTTCGGTATCGAAAACGTCAAGTTCATCAGGAATCTGTCTGTAACAGAAATCGGCGCCATAAATATCGCCCGTTTTTATCAGCGAACGGAAAGAAGCGTATCGTGGGTCATTACAGAAACGTTTGTTGTATCTTATCGCTCTGCCTATCTGTCTTGATTTATAGTTGCACCCGAAAACAGCACCTGCCGAAACACCGACAGCACCATCGAATTCAATTCCGTTTTCCATAAAGACATCCATAATGCCTGCTGAGAACATTCCTCTCATCGAGCCACCTTCGAGAACAAGACCTTTCATAAAAATAAACCTCTTAAAAAATACTTAGTTATAGTTATTATACACCAAAATTTTATTTTAGTCTATACATTTATAAAAAATTGTGATATAATGTAGAAAAATTTTGTTGAAAAGGAGAAAAATACTATTATGGCAAGAAGTGGTGGAGGAGGCAGCCGTGGTGGTGGTTCAAGAGGTGGCGGAAGCCGTGGTGGTTCAAGAGGTGGAAGAAGCAGCTCAAGAAGAACATCGAGAACACGTTTCCCCGGCGCTATGAGATATTCATATCTCGACAAACACGGAAACACACAGTATATCTATACCGACAGACCGATGAGGAAACAGTCGGTTTTTTCGCTTATATTCTCACTTATTTTATTTATACCGTTCATTTTCCCTATGTTTATAATGGGTGGAGCGTTTATCCCCGAACTTTTACCACCAAAGCCCATCGAATCCCATGTTTCCTACGAAACATCATATATAACGGATACAATAGACGTTATCGACAACGAAAGAGAAGTTATCGAAACGCTAAGGGATTTTCATCAGAAAACAGGTATCTGTCCTCACATTCTGACCTTAAGCCATGATAACTGGATAAGATATGACAGCCTCGAAAATTACTCTCTCGAAAAATATTACGATATGTTCTATGATGAAGAACATTTCCTTCTCGTTTATTCCGAATATTACTATGAGGATGACGACTATCTCGACTGGTCGTGGGAATGTATTATAGGTGATGATACCGTAAAAATACTTTCAGACAGCAAAATGGATAAATTCAATGATGACTTCTATGAGGAACTTTCAAGAAGCAGCACTCCCCTTTCAGATGACCTTATAGCTATGTTCTCTGATGCAGAAACACGATTTATGAAGAGTGGTGGGGATGTTGAAGGTGCACTTGCTTCAGGAGTGTTTATGCTCATCTGGGGCAGTGTTGTAGTTTTCGGAATAGTATCTGCAATAAGTGGATTTATAACAAGCAGAAGAGATTATACATATGCACCCGAAGATGATGTTTCAAAAGAGGCTTACGCATACAACAAACCTACAAACCTGATGATGAACGGCACATTCACATCAGAAGAAGATATCAACAATATACTGAATATAGCGAAAGAACAAGGCATTAAAGTAGTCAACTTAGAAGATGATCAGCAGGTGGGAATGAATTCTGTCAATACAAATGAATACCCCTCTCCCGATTATTCACAGTATACAGGCTCTGACTATACAGATACATCAGGCGACAATCAGGACCCTTGGGATATCAAGTAGCACATAAAAAAGACGGGCTTTTAAAGTCCGTCTTTTTTGTCAGGATTTGCTTTTTCATAAAGCAGAAAGATTGTATTTTATTCTAAGCAAATAATGAGCCACCACAGACAGCTAATCTACATCTAATAAAACAAAAAGATTGTGCTTTATGCCAGGCAAACGAGCAAGCAGTGAGCCACCACAGACATATACTCCACATTCAATAAAGCAAAAAGATTGCGCTTTTTACAAGGAAGTTTCCCGACGCTGTACGAGTATACTGCGAGGAGTGTTGACAAAGAAAGACAGGCAAGATTTTTGTTTTCACTCCCCGATAAAGCAAAAAGATTGCGCCTTATGCCAGGCAAACGAGCGAGTGGTGAGCCACCACAGGCGTATACTCCACATTCAATAAAGCAAAAAGATTGTGCTTTTTACAAGGAAGTTTCCCGACGCTGTACTGGTGTACTGCGAGGAGTGTTGACAAAGAAAGACAGGCAAGATTTTTGCTTTATATTAATTTTTTTTAAACTTTTGCGACAAGTATTGACATTTTTTCTTTATTATGATAGTATAAACCTGTTGTAAAAAACAACAGGACCGTCTTCTGCGATAGCAGGAGAAAAGCCCATACGGACAGGCGGGTCAGATGCCGAAGCGATGGTTTCATCGCATTATTGATTGGGTTAAAAGCCCAAATTTTATAAGATGATAACTTTATAATCAGAAAGTCACTTGTGAAACGGTCAATAAGGTATAATCGGCAGTAGTGTCCGAAAGAAAAATACAGCCATAAAGGGCTGTTATTTCGCGTTATTGACAGCAGGTTGCTTTTATGACAACCTGCTTTTTTATTTTTCTCGGATTGGAAAGATGCAGAATGAATATTGAAAATCAGAAATCAGCCCCCGTTTATGAGGCACTTGAAAGGCTAAGAAGACAGAGAATTGTTCCGTTTGACGTTCCCGGTCATAAGAGAGGAAGAGGAAATCCCGAACTCGTTAAACTTTTGGGCGAACAGTGTGTCGGTATTGACGTCAACTCAATGAAACCCCTTGACAACTTATGTCATCCCGTTTCTGTAATCTATCAGGCAGAACAGCTCGCAGCCGACGCTTTCGGTGCTGCGCACGCATTCTTTATGGTAAGTGGAACAACATCATCTGTTCAGACAATGATTCTTGCAACATGTAAAGCGAAGGATAAGATTATCCTTCCACGAAATGTTCATAAGAGTGTTCTTAACGCCCTCGTTCTCTGTGGTGCTGAACCTGTTTATGTAAACCCCGATGTTGACGAAAGAATAGGCATTGCTCTCGGCATGAACATTGACAGACTGAGAGAAACCATTGAAAAAAATCCCGATGCCGTTGCTGTTTTTGTAAATAACCCTACATACTATGGCATATGCTCTGATATGAAAGCGATTGTCGAACTCGCACACAGCCACGGAATGCAGGTTCTTGTTGACGAAGCGCATGGAACACACCTTTATTTCCACGAAAACCTGCCTATGTCTGCTATGGAAGCAGGCGCTGATATGGCAGCAGTTTCAATGCATAAATCGGGTGGAAGTCTGACGCAGAGTTCTATGCTTCTTGTAAACGAAAATATAAACATAAGATATGTTGAACAGATTATAAATCTCACACAGACAACAAGCGCATCTTATCTTCTTTTATCAAGCCTTGATATTTCAAGAAGAAACCTCGCTTTGAGAGGAAGAGAATCCTTTGAAAAAGTAGCTTCTCTCGCTGAATATGCAAGAGATGAAATAAATTCGATAGGTGGATATTACGCTTACGGAAAAGACCTTGTAAACGGAACAAGCGTTTATGATTATGACGTTACAAAGCTTTCTGTCTATACAAGGGATATCGGTCTTACAGGTATTGAAATCTATGACCTTTTACGTGATGAATACGATATTCAGATTGAATTCGGTGATATAGGAAACATCCTTGCATATATCTCGATAGGCGACAGAATTCAGGAAATCGAACGCCTTGTTGGTGCGCTCGAAGACATAAAGCGTCTTTACTCAAAGGAAGTAACACACATCCACAATTCAGAATACATTTCGCCCATAGTTGCGGCAACTCCCCAGAAGGCATTCTATTCTGAAAAGAAACAGCTTCCCATTAAGGAAACAGCAGGAAAAATCTGTGGAGAATTCGTTATGTGTTACCCTCCCGGAATACCTATTCTCGCACCGGGCGAAATGATTACAAACGAACTTATAGATTATATGCTTTTCGCAAAGGAAAAGGGATGCTCTATTCAGGGCCCCGAAGACTGCGAACTTAAAACTCTCAACGTTTTGAAGGAGGGCTAAATTTTGGATTTCTGGTTTTCTGAAATGCATACAAATAATGTCAAGATGTCGATAAGAGTTGAAAAACAACTTTTCAGTGGAACAAGCGATTTTCAGAGAATTGACATTTTCGACTCTGTCGAATTCGGAAGATTTTTAACTTCAGACGGTAGTGTTATCTTCTCCGAAAAAGACGAATTCACATATGACGAAATGATAGTACACGTTCCGATGGCAGTTCACCCGTCGGTTAAAAAGGTTCTTGTTATCGGTGGTGGTGACGGTGGCGTTGCGAGAGAACTTTCATACTATGACGAAATTGAAGAAATCGACGTTGTTGAACCCGATGAACTTTTCGTAAATGTATGTCGTGAATTTTTCCCCGATAATGCTAAAGGTCTTGACGACCCACGTGTAAAGATTTTTTACAGAGACGGTCTTCGTTTTCTTCGTGGAAAGCAGGACCAGTATGACCTTATCATCAACGACTCAACAGACCCATTAGGTTATACGGCAGGGCTTTTTACAAAAGAATTTTACGGAAGCTGTTATAAAGCACTCAAAGAAGACGGCATAATGGTTTATCAGCATGGAAGTCCTTTCTTTGATGTTGATGAAGAAAGCTGCCGAACGATGCACAGAAAGGCTTTCAGAAGTTTCCCGATAAGCAGGGTTTATCAGGCGCACATTCCTACCTGCCCTTCAGGATACTGGCTTTTCGGATTTGCATCGAAAAAATATCATCCTCTTCGTGATTTTGATGCAGCACGCTGGGAAAAGCGTGGTCTTAAAACATGGTATTACTCGGCAAATCTTCACAGAGGTGCGTTTATGCTTCCTAAATATGTTGAAGATTTACTCATAGAAGAAGAAAAGAAAAACTGATTTTAAAGGAGATAGAAAATTATGAAATTACTTGTTATCGGTTGTGGCGGAGTTGCTACAGTTGCTATTCACAAATGTTGTCAGAACCCTCTTTTTACAGATATCTGCATAGCAAGCAGAACAAAGTCAAAGTGTGATGCTCTGGTTGAAAT
>JAZNQY010000093.1:0-6444 GCA_045590375.1 Oscillospiraceae bacterium
GCAGATTTTCGTTTCAGGAAACGACGAACAGATACTCATCTGTTCTCGCCTTGATAACCTCGGAAAAGGCGCATCAGGTGCTGCTGTTCAGTGTCTTAATATTATGATGGGCATTGATGAAAAAACAGGACTTGAATAATCTCAGTAATTTAAGGTGAATAAAATGGAATTTAAACTTATAGACGGTGGAGTATGCGCTGCAAAAGGTTTTAAAGCAAGCGGACTCTACTGTGGAATAAAAAATAACCCCACAAAGAAAAACGATATCGCACTTCTTGTTTCTGATGTAGTCTGCAATACAGCAGGTGTTTACACTCAGAACAAAGTCAAGGGTGCACCCGTTATCGTTACAAAGAAAAATCTCGAAAAATCAGGTGGTAAGGCTGTCGCTGTCATCGTAAACTCAAAGAACGCAAATACCTGCAACGCTGACGGTGAAGAAAAAGCAGAAAAGATGTGTTCTATGACAGCCGAAGCGCTCGGCATAAAGCCAGAGGAAGTTGTAGTTGCATCAACGGGCGTTATCGGTCAGATTTTACCCATAGAGCCTATCGAAAAAGCAATTCCTTTGCTTAAGGAAAATCTTTCTTATGAAGGAAACGAAGCTGCTGCCGTTGCTATTATGACAACAGACACATTCAAAAAAGAATATGCTGTTGAATTTACAGTTGACGGAAAAGTCTGCCGTATGGGTGGAATGGCTAAGGGAAGTGGAATGATTCATCCCAATATGGCAACAACTTTAAACTTCATCACAACAGACGCTGCTATCTCAGCTGAAATGGTAAAAAAAGCACTTTCAGAAATCGTAAAGATTACATACAACTGCCTTTCTGTCGATGGTGACCAGTCAACAAACGATACCTGTATGCTTATGGCAAACGGTCTTTCGGGAAATAAAGAAATCACATCAGAAGGTGAAGATTTTGAAATCTTCAAATCAGCACTTTACGAAGTAATGTCAAACCTTACAAGAATGCTTGCGAAAGACGGCGAAGGTGCAACAAAACTTCTTACCTGTATCTGTAAAGGCGCACCCGACCTCGACACAGCAATCATCGTTGCTAAAAGCGTTATCCGTTCACCACTCTTCAAATGCGCAATGTTCGGAGAAGACGCCAACTGGGGAAGAATTCTCTGCGCAATAGGTTATGCTGAGGCTGAATTTGATATAAACAAAGTTTCGGTTGACCTTTCATCTAAAGCAGGAAAAATCCATGTATGCGAAAATGGTGCAGGCGTTGAATTTTCAGAAGATGAAGCAAAGAAAGTCCTTTCAGAAGATGAAATTTTCATTGATATAAATCTTTTTGAAGGTGATAAAGAGGCAACAGCCTGGGGCTGTGACCTTACATATGATTATGTAAAGATAAACGGCGATTACAGAACATAATCCCGTGTTTATTCCATAAGAAAGGAGAGAGGGGAAAATGCAGGATAACAGTAAACTTCCGATAGGCTTTTTAAGCGATGAAAGAGTTTTGTGGCATGGAAATCCTATTCCCAATAAATCACTTAAAAACGCAGAAAAACCCTTTCTCGTTTTCGGAGGAGCAATTCTTCTTTTAACACTTATCCTTATTCTTATAAAAGAAATAAAGGTTGTTCTTATAGGATGTCTTCCTATAATAGTTATCTGCCTTGCGATAGCAGGGACATATTTCTTCTTTGAATGCAAGAGAAGACAGACATTCTTCATCGTTACCGACAGAAGAATTATAAGAAGTGAAGGAATTTTTTCAAAAAAACTTTATGATGTAAAATACCGTCAGGTTGAAAATGTTGTTTTAAAGTATAACAGCAGGAGCAGACTCGGCGAAATAATGATAAAACTCGACGGAGTGAAATTCAATAAGGAAAATCCTGATGAAATCCGTTTCGGAACAATAGAAAATGTTGTAACAGTATATAATCTCATTCAGAAACAACTTTCCGAATATAAAGGAAAAGTCTGATAGAGTATTTAATAAATTTTCACTGGGAGCAAAAAAACAATGAGCAGAATTCAGAACAATATCCAGGCGAAAGTCCTTATGGACGCTTTGCCTCACATCCAACATTACAGCGATAAAATTGTCGTTGTAAAATATGGTGGAAACGCCATGACAAACGAGGAACTCAAACACGATGTAATGAGCGACATAGTCCTTCTTACACTTGTAGGGATAAAAGTAGTTCTCGTTCACGGTGGAGGACCTGAAATAAACGATATGCTTAACAGAGTAGGCATAGAAAGCAAATTCATAGGTGGTCTCCGTTATACAGATGCCGAAACTGTTGAAATCGTAAAGATGGTTTTATCAGGAAAGGTAAATAAAGAACTTGTAGCGCTTTTAGCACAGAATAAGGGCAACGCATTAGGCCTTTGTGGAATAGACGGTCAGATGCTTATGGCTGAAAAGATGGAAGGCGATGTTGATTTAGGCTTCGTCGGCGATATAGTAAAGGTAAATAAAAAACCTATAATCGATGCACTTGACGGAGGATATATTCCCGTAATAGCAACAGTTGCTTGTGACGAAAAGGGAAGAACATACAATGTAAATGCCGATACGGCGGCAGCGAGAATAGCAGCGGAACTTGGCGCTGAAAATCTCGTTCTTATGACCGATATAGCAGGTCTTTTAAGGGATAAAGACAATCCCGAAACACTGATACCAAGCGTAAATGTAAGCGAAGTATCGTTCCTTAAACGACAGGGAATAATATCAGGAGGAATGATTCCTAAAATCGACTGCTGCGTTGAAGCAGTAAGAAGAGGAGTCAAGAAAACCTGTATTATAGATGGCAGAGTGCCTCATTCAATTCTTATTGAATTGCTTTCAAACGAAGGTATAGGAACTCAGTTTGTTTAATATTTATTTATTCATTTATTTAGTTTTAAATTTCTGAAAGGAAGTATTATTTTATGGCAAAATGGGCAATTGTTTACGATTCAAAGTACGGCACAACAGAAAAATACGCAAGATGGATTCAGGCAAAACTCGGTGGCGCTGATATGTATAAAGTAAAGGGTCTTCAGCCTGAACATATCATCGGCTACGAACTCCTTCTCTTTGTCGGAGGAATTTACAATGATAAAATGCCTATCTGTGATTTCATCAAGAAGAACATAGGTCATCTTATGTTCAAAAAGGTTGCTATCGTTGGAAACGGTTGGTATGAAGACAAGGAACTTAACCGTGAATGGATTATGGATAAGAACTTCTCAACTGAAATGCATAGCAGATTCCCACTTTTCCTTGTAAGAGGAGAAATCAACAACGATAAGATTTCTATTCCTGAAAAGATGCAGCTTATGAGCACAAAAGCACAGATCAAGCGCAGACAGGACAGAACAAACGACGATATCGTTGCTATGAGTATGATCGACGGTATGAATTCATATACTTCAGAAGAAAACCTTAAGGACCTTTATGAATTCATCGATTCAGGAAAGTGGATTATCAAGAGATAGTTTTGTTTCAGGGGGAAAATAATTATTTAAGGGGAAAGAGATATGGATTTTCTTGATTTGAATGCACCAAAGAAAAAAGACGAATCATTAGGCGTTGGTATAGATGATGGAAAGATTTCATCAACTGATGATTTCTATTCGGGCGATGATTTCTATTCGGGCGAGATAAATTTCAAAAAACCCACTCCCACATCTTCTGACAGCACAGCTCCTCATCAGAATACATATTCCGATACTTACGAAACATCGTATAATACATCAGGAATCAACACTTTCGGCAACAGACCTTCAAGCATCCAGAACACATACAGTGGTTCGTCGGTATCTCAGCAGAATACATATAGTGGTTCATCGGTATCAAATCAGAATACCTATGACACAGGTATGTCTTCAGCTCCTACATATCAGTCAACATATACAACAGATACTACATCATCTTCTTATCAGAATACATATGACAATACAGGAGTTGCCGGAGCATTCGGAAATAATAATACAAACGCTTTCTCCAATTCCGGCGCTATGGATTCGAATTTGTATCGTGATGCAAATTTTACGGAACTCAGTATTTTAGGCGAACTTGAAAAGATTACAAAAGCAATAGAAGCGGCAGAGTGGATTCTTATAGGATTGGGAGTACTTTCTGCGATAAGCCTCATAATTTCGGCTTTATTCGGATTATCTCCCATTGTGTCCATACTTTCTGCTACTGATATATTCATAAGCATGGGTCTTGCTTTCGGTATCGGAAAAAAGAACAGGGTATGCTCTGTTCTTGCCGTTATTTACGGAATATTCGGTGTTATAACAGCTGTATTTTCAACTCTTTTTCAGTCTGTAACAGGAAGAGTGAGAAGAGCAGGAAGAAAAATTGTTACAAAGGTAGCCATTGTCGGAACATTTATCGCTGCTTATCAGAAAATCACAAGATTTCATGAACTTAAAGCAAGATATGAATTTGATCCCAATGAAAAAATATCAAGATATTTCGTCAAAGAACCTTTTAGCTTCAAGATGAGATATATTGTTATGATAATCGCTGTTGCCATAGGGCTTATAGCATCTGTAATATCAATAGCTGATATTGCTGTTGAAGTAGGAGATACAGTAAGTCAGGTTGCACAGATAAAAGATATGTCAACATGGAAGAGAGTCAATATCGGTGAAGGCGAAGGCGTTTCTGTTCTTATGCCGACAGAACCAAATAAGACAGTTTCAAGCAGTTATACAACATATTCATCTGACGGTCTTACAAGATTTGTAATTGTTCGTCACGCTGATGGTATAGTAAAAGGTTATACACAAAAACAGAAAGAAGCAATCGCACAAAAACTTCTTGATGAAACCATATATACAGAAATTCATTCCGAAACAGGAGAAGATTCGAACGGATATTATGCATACAGAGTTTTCAAAGTCGAAGAAAATGACGATAGCGCAATTATGTGTATAAAAGTTATGATTTTAGATGAAGATGTTGTCCTCATAAACTATTCTCTTGTCGGCGATGACTATTCGGGTGAAATAAAAGAAGAGGCAGAAGAATTCTTCTCGAAGATTTACAGAACATATTAAAAGGAAAGAATAAAAATGACCACAAAGGAAAAATTTGAAAAATACATAATGGGAACATACACCCGTCAGGATGTATGTCTTGACAGAGGGATAAAAGAAAAAATCTATGACGAATCAGGAAAACAGTATATTGATTTCGGAAGTGGAATAGGAACAAACTCCCTCGGTATATGCGATGACAGATGGGTTTCTTATGTATGCAATCAGGCACATAAAATCCAGCATACATCAAACCTTTACTATAATGCGCCTCAGGCTGATGTTGCCGAAAACCTCTGTGAAAGAACAGGATACAGCAAGGTGTTTTTCGGAAATAGTGGTGCTGAAGCAAATGAATGTGCTATAAAACTCGTAAGAAAATACTCATTCGATAAATACGGCAAGGGAAGACACAATATAATCACCCTTGTAAACTCATTTCACGGAAGAACCTTAACCACTCTTTCAGCAACGGGACAGGATGTTTTCCATAACTATTTCTTCCCGTTTACAGAAGGGTTCATTTATGTTGAAGCAAATAACATAGATGACCTCAAGGCTAAACTTGACGATACAGTCTGCGCTGTTATGTTTGAATATATTCAGGGCGAGGGTGGAGTTTTACCTTTAGAAAGAGAATTTGTTGATGCTATTTATTCACTCTGTGAAGAAAAGGATGTTCTCACAATCGCCGATGAAGTTCAGACAGGCGTCGGAAGAACAGGTAAATTCTTGGCAGGTGAAAATTTCGGAAAGAGAGCTAATATAACAACTCTCGCAAAGGGCATCGCAGGGGGACTTCCTATGGGAGTATGCCTCGCTGACGAAAAATGTTGCGATGTTCTTTCTGCATCAACTCATGGCTCGACTTTCGGAGGAAATCCCGTTTCATCAGCAGGCGCTATGGCTGTTCTCGAAAAGGTGAATAAGGATTTTATGGAAGAAGTAATCCGTAAGGGCGTTTATCTTAAGGGAAAACTTCTTGAAATCGAAGAAATCGAAAGAGTTGACGGAATGGGCCTTATGCTCGGTGCTAAACTCAAGACAAAAAAAGCAGGGGATGTAGTTAAAAAAGCAGTTGAAAACGGAGTTATCATTTTAACAGCAAAGGAAAAACTCAGATTTTTACCCCCTCTTACAATATCATTCGCCGAAATAGATAAAGGAATTGAAATTCTGAAAGGATTGCTTACTGAATGATTTATTATGAAGAATACGGCAACCCCGAAAATCCTACAATAATTTTCTTACACGGAATGAATTTTACAGATACATTCCGAAAATCATACTGCCTTGCAGAGAAATATCATCTTGTTATCCCTCATCTTTATGGCTATGGAAAAGAAGTTGATAAAACCTTCAACACAAAAGAGGTTAACGAGGCTATAATCGAACTCGCAAAACAGTATAACGGAGAATGTGTTTTAATAGGA
>JAZNQY010000094.1:0-2056 GCA_045590375.1 Oscillospiraceae bacterium
CCTACTCTTTGCTTATAACCTTTTGAAAGGTTCTTTATAATTCTGTTATAAACATCTGTAATCTTAACGAGGTTGCATATCTGCTTGATATGTTCTTCTCTGGGTGATTTACACTTTTTAAGGTCATAGATAAAATCAAGATATTCCTTAACTGTCATATCAAGATAAAGGGGTGGAATTTCAGGAAGATATCCTATCTGTTCCTTGGCTTTTATGGGGTCTTTCAAGATGTCTATACCGTTGATTAAAGCCTGTCCACTTGTTGCTGAAAGATAACCTGTCAGCATATTCATTGTTGTTGATTTTCCTGCACCGTTGGGTCCTAAAAATCCTAAGATAATTCCGTCCTCAACAGTAAAGGAAATGTCATTGACGGCTTTTTTGTCGCCGTAATGCTTACTCAAGTTTTTAACTTCTATCATCTGTCCTGCCTCCTTAGTGCAGAAAATGTTATCTTAAATATTTTATTGCCGTTATGTGATAACTGTGTGTTTTTTAAGATAATTTTTCGATACCCTTCTTTATTCTCGATATAGTATCTTCTTTACCTAAAATATAACACATTTCAACAGCACCACCCGGTGTGAACTGTTTTCCTGAAACGGCTGTTCTTACAGGCCATAAGATATAGCCGTTCTTAACGCCGAGTTTTTCAACAAGACCGAAAAGTGCTTCGTGGATATTATCAACTGTCCAGTCAGAAATATTCTCTAAAACGGGGAGAGCTTCCTTTAAAGCTATGAGTGAAGTTTCTTCGTTTGTTTTCATCTTCTTGTGGCAATACATAGCTGTGTCGTATTCGGGAAGGTTATCGATAAAGTCAACCTGTTCGGGAATATCTGTGAAGATTTCTGTTCTTGGCTGTAAAACTTCTGAAAGAAGCGCAAAGTCGATATCTTCTCTCTTAACTGTCTGCTTGATATAGGGGAGTGCTTTTTCCATAAAGTCAGCCTTATCGAGCTTTCTGATATAAGCGCCGTTGATTGCTTTGAGCTTAACGGGGTCAAAGATTGCAGGTGATTTTGAAAGACCGTCAATAGAGAATTCGTTTATGAGTTCTTCAATAGTAAAGATTTCGTTTTCGCCCTTTGGTGCCCAACCTAAGAGTGCGATATAGTTTACAACGGCTTCTGTCATAAAGCCTTTTTCTATGAGGTCATTGAAAGAAGCGTCGCCGTTTCTCTTTGAGAGCTTTTCTGTCGCGTTCTTCATAATATGTTCAACATGGATGTATTTGGGTGGTGTCCATCCGAATGCTTCATAAAGAAGGTTGTATTTGGGAGAAGAAGCGAGATATTCGTTTCCTCTTACAACATGTGTTATTCCCATAAGGTGATCGTCTACAACGTTTGCGAAGTTGTATGTCGGCATTCCGTCTGTCTTTATAAGAATCTGGTCATCTAAAGTTGAGTTTTCAACTGTGATATCTCCATAGATTTCATCATGGAATGTTGTTGTTCCTTCGGTTGGAACTTTCTGTCTGATAACATAAGGGATACCGGCCTTTAACTTCTCGTCGATTTCTTCTTTCGATAAGTTTCTGCAATGTCTGTCATACATAGGAGAAATTCTTGAAGCAACCTGAATTTTTCTTACTTCTTCAAGTCTTTCCTTGTCGCAGAAGCAGTAATATGCGTGTCCACTTTCAACGAGCTTTTCTGCATATTCCTTAAACATTCCCATTCTTTCAGACTGGATATAAGGACCAACGGGACCACCTACATCGGGGCCTTCATCCCAGTTAAGACCACAGGCTTTAAGTGTGTTATAGATAACATCAACTGCGCCTTCAACATATCTTTCCTGGTCGGTGTCTTCAATACGAAGAATGAACTTTCCGTCTGATTTTTTTGCGATAAGATAGGTAAAAAGCGCTGTACGAAGATTACCTATGTGCATATACCCTGTTGGACTAGGGGCAAATCGTGTTCTTACTGTTTCATTAGCCATTTCTATTCTTCCTTTCGGTTTGTTTGAATATATTAAGTGCCGTTTGTTTATCGGCATTTATCTGCTTTTTAAGTTCTTCCAAAGAGCCAAATTTCTTTTCTTCTCT
>JAZNQY010000095.1:0-54968 GCA_045590375.1 Oscillospiraceae bacterium
TCTTCTGCTCTGAAAGCATCAAGTCCCGAAAGAACTATGTATTTTTCTCCGAAAAGATTACCAAGGATATTATCGGCGTTTTCTAAATCTTCTTCAAGCTCTTCTTCGGATATACCCTTTTCTCTCATCTTCTTGAAAAATCTCGCAGGAATAGAAAGACCCACTACAAGACCTATAACAAGAATTACTCCTCCGACAACTGCTGCGATTATAAGTGCTATATGAGGATTTTCCCATTCTGAAGCAGGCTGATAATAGAAAAGATACGGTTCTATGTAATCAATATAATCTCCAAGTCCGTAAGCTGTCATCATCTCTTCATAATAAGAAAAAAGTTCATCCTCAAGAGGATACATCGCTACTCTCGCATTTTCACCATCTTTGAAATAAGGATAAGGCAGCGTTCCTGTTTCGTCTGACAGATATTCATACATAGCATTGGCTGCATCTTCAAATTTAGGAACATACGGTGAATCGACATAAACAATAGCATAAGTTTCTTCGCCGTAAGGAACAACATAGTATCTTCCTTCATCATCTTCGGCGCACCAGTCGATAACACTGTAAAAAGGAAGCTTCACAAGGTCTTCAGAATAGAAATAAGCATCAAAATCAAGGACCTTTTCATCTCTTTCATAGGTATCCATTTTTTCATATGACTTTGCAAAGAAAAGATAGTTTGCTACATCGGAATTTCCGAAACATATAGCAAAGAATGCAATCACTGCAATCACTGAACATAATGCAATTATTGATATTGAACGTTTAGTAAGCATCTTTCTCATTTTTCATTACCCCTTTTTAAGTTTTCCGACGATTTCTTCATCGGGTTTTACATAAAGTGTTCTGTTGTTTGTAAATATAACCATACCCGGTTTTGAACCCACAGGCTTTTTGACAAATTTCACTTCAACATAGTCAACAGGAACCTGAGCAGAATTTTTACCCTTGCTGTGATATGCAGCAAGAACGGCTGCTTCAACTATCGTTTCATCAGGAACTTCATTCCCCTCTGCGCAGATAATGACATGTGAACCGGGAATATCCTTTGTATGAAGCCATATATCTGTTTTTTCTGCAGTTTTTAAAGTGAGTTTATCATTTTGTTTATTGTTTCTTCCGACAAGAATTTTAAAGCCATCTGATGATATAAATTCCATAGGTGGAAGTTCTTTGGGTGGTTTCTGTTTTCCACCTTTAAGCCTTAAATAACCTTGTTCGGCAAGCTCCTGACGAAGAAGAAGAACTTCGTTTTCGGTTGTCGAACGCATAAGGGAATCAAGAACACTGTCGATATATATAAGTTCTTTTTCACCCTTTTCGATAAGTTCTGTGAGTTTTATTTCTGCATTGACGGATTTTCTGTATTCAGAATAATATTTCTGTGCATTCTGAGCAGGAGAAAGTCGTTCATCAAGAGCAATTTCGATTTCTTTATTATCATCATAATAGTTTTCGAGAACGGCTTTTTTCTGTCCTTTTTCAAGACGCCATATATTAGCGTTGATAAGGTCGCCTTTGAGTTTCAAATCATCCTTTAAATCACATTCCCTGAGTTCTTCACGCTGTAATGCAAGTTTTCTTGAAATTCTTTCTGAAGTGTTTGAAAGGAATTTTATCATATCTGACGAACGCTGTTTGAGGCGATTTGAATTATCCCTTTCAGAATAGAATTTATCAAGAGTTTCCCCTGCTGTTGAGAATGTTTTTGATGTCATAAGATTTCCATACTGTTTTATATCTGTAAAACAGAAATCTTTAAGATTGTTATTTTCATCAGTAAGAACTGTAAAATTACAATTACCCGACAAGAGTTTTTCTCTTTCTGAAAAAATATAATCGCAGAGTTTATCGAATGTCAATTCGTCAAGGTCTTCAAGAGCCATATCCTTTCCCGATGCCCTGTCAACACATTCTCTTGCGAACAAGGGAGATATTCCTTCAAAGGTAGAAACAAGACATTTTGAAAGGTCATTATTATGCAGAGAGAAAAGCTTTTCTCTGATTTCTTCTTTTTCTGAATAAAGAAAAGAAATCTTTTCGGGTTTCGGAGGGAGAATATATGTCATTCCGGGTAAAACCATTCTCTCTCTTGACATTTCAGCGTCTACCCTTCTTATAGCGTCTATAACTCTTCCCTCACCTGAAATGAGGATGATATTCGAGCATCTTCCCATAATTTCTATGGCAACGGTCACTTTAACCATATCGCCGATTTCGTTCATACATTCAAAATCAAAATAAAGTATTCTTTCAAGACCATCCTGACGGATAGAAATAAGTTTCCCTCCACCAAGATGCTTTCTCATAAGCATACAGAACATAGGTGGAGTTTTCGGATTTTCAGGAGATGTTTCTGTGATGTGTACTCTCGCAGAGTTAGCGCCTGATGAAAAAAGCACTTTTTTTGTACTTCCTTCAGACCTTATTGCAATGATTATTTCATCCCTCGAAGGCTGATATACTTTATCTATTCTTCCCCCGACAAGAGAGGAAAGTTCATTTTTTACAGCATATAAAAATGCTCCGTCGAGTGCCATAAATCCTCCGTAAAATTAAAATTTGTATTCTACAACATCTGTTCCTTTTTCGGCAGGTAAAAACTCTGCATCTGAAATCTCTGATGACAGAAGTTTTACAAGATAATCAACCATTATAACCTCGGTATGATAATGTCCACAATCAAAAAGAGAAACCGAGAGATTTTTTGCTGCTATCCAGCGATCGTGTTTTACATCACCACAGATATAAGCGTCTGCGCCTTTTTCATAAGCAAGAGTGAGAAGAGATCCTCCTCCACCTGAACAGTATGCGATTTTCTTTATCTTATCTTTTCCCAAACAATACTTCACAACTGTGCAACCAAAGATTTTTTTGAGCATTTCTGCTGTTTCTTCAGGGGTAAATTCTTTTTCTGAAACACATACTTTTCCATAACCGTAATCTTCACCAACAACCTCGAGAATTTCAGGATTATCTTCAAGTGAAAAAGGTTCCTTTAACATATCAAAAATAATATCGTTTATACCACCTTTCGCAACGTCAAGACAGGTATGTGTACAGATTGCAGAAATGCCATATCTTGCGAGATTATATATAGGTGTTTTTTTATCAATATTTCCGAATTCTTCATATCTGAAATTGAAAACAGGATGATGTGAAATTATAAGGTCTGCGCCTTTTTCTTTTGCCTCTTCAATAACATCATTTGTTATATCAAGGGCTATCAAGACTTTAGAAACAGTATCTTCTCTGCTACCAACAAGAATACCTGAATTATCGTATTTATCGGCTCTTTTAAAAGGTGCTGATTTATCTAAAATATCGTAGATTTTACCTACCGTTGTCATAGTTATCTTCCTTTCAGAAAATCATCAAAAACTTTTGCAATTTTTTTGTGTTCTTCTATGTATTTTGTATCGCCTGATTGTTTCATTCCGTTTATAATCTTATTTTCTTTTGAGAAAAAAAGTTCGGCATAAGCTATATTATGAGGGTTTTTATCATCACATATTCTGCCGAGCCATTTTTCTTTGAGAGAAACATTTTCTTTTTTAATTCCCGTATATTTAAAACAGATGACTGTATATGCGTGATTTTTATCGGAGGCACACTCTTCTTTTACAATTTCGTATCCGTTTTTCATAAGGGATTCACGCAGAATTTCGGGCTTTGTCATAGGTTGTAAAACAAGGTTTACGTCATTTTTAAGCCACTGTGTTCTGAGGACTATATCAGATATAAGTTCTCCTCCCATCCCTGCTATAACCACATCGGTTATGCCATCGGGAGATATATTATCAAGGCCGTCTGATTTTATAACTTCTGCTTTATCAGAAAGATTATTTTTTTCAATAGTTGTTCTTGCAGATAAAAGTGGACCATCGGCTATATCGCAGGCTATTGCAGAAACAGATTTTCCACTCATAAGAAGATATGCAACAAGATAGGCATGGTCTGTTCCTACATCGCAGACTCTTCCTCCATCCGTTACAAACTTTGCACAAAGAGATAATCTTTCATCAAGCATAAAAATATCCCCCAGAAATACAGAATAAGGGCGCACTCCCCTAAAGGAGACGCCCTTTAAGACTTTTTTACTTATCAGCTAAAAATGCGTTGATTTTAGCAACGAGTTCATCAGCGTTTACGCCATGAACTTCGCAAGCCTGTGCTATTGATTCGCCTCTTGCAGAGGGACAGCCGAGACAATGCATACCCATTTCAAGAAAGAAAGGAGCTGTGTCTGTATTCATATCGAGAACATCGCCTATGATTGAATCTTTTGTTATCTGTGCCATTTCAAATATTCCTCCGATCGAAAAATTTCAACAAAAATATTATACCACAATATATGTATTTATGCAAGTAAAAAAATATCCCGTATCGTAAGACACGGGATACTGTAAATCCAGGAAATTAGCCCTGTTCTTTCTGCTTAGCAAAACATTCACTGCAGTATACAGGTCTGTCTTCACGGGGCTTGAAAGGAACCTTAGCTTCTGCACCACAAGCAGCGCATGTTGCTATAAACATTTCTCTTTCGCCCTTAGCAGCGTTCTTTCTTGCATCACGGCAAGCTTTACATCTCTGGGGTTCGTTTACAAAGCCTTTTTCAGCATAAAATTCCTGTTCGCCGGCTGTGAACACAAATTCGTTGCCACATTCTTTGCATACAAGTGTCTTGTCTTCGTACATAGTGTTTCCCTCACTTAAATATTTTTTTGCCTCAGACGGACTTGCACCGACACCTTTGATGTAAAAAAACAACAACGCTCTGCAATTAAGCTATTAGGCCATATAAAACAGCCGAAGCTGTTTATTTCTTATAAACTTTCGTTATGAAACGCAAGACGGAGTTTTCTTCTTACTCTCTGAAGTGCGTTATCAACGGCTTTAGGAGATGAACTTATAGCTTTGGCTATATTTTCATACGACTCACCCTTAAGGAAGAGTTTAAAAACCCTTCTTTCTTTATCAGAAAAATTTTCTTTCATTATTCTTGAAACTTCTTCTGAAAGAAGCTTTGAGAAAAAGATACTCTCGGGAGTATTGTTATCAGGCTCAGAAACAGGCTGTTCTTCAAATACTTCCATATCTCTCTTAGGCAAAGCAGATACCATTTTATTAAATATACATTTGTTTGCATAAGTTGAAAAAGAAACATTCTTCTCGGGATCAAACGCTCTGACTGCACTTATAAGGCCCAAAAAACCTTCCTGCATCATATCTTCACGTTCTGAAAAATCCACATACATAGCAGATGCCTTTGATTTTACAACATAAGCATATCTCGAAACTATGACAGGGATTAAATCCTCTCCCTCGTGACAAAGGGCGACAAGCTGTTCATCCGTCATTAATGAAAATTTATCTCCTTCTACGGAATTACGCTGCATAACACACCCCTTAATGATACTGAAAACATATCTTCACATTCTCTATCTTATCAGTCGTACATAAATTTGTCAAGAATTATTAAAAATAATTTCTATTTTGGACAAAAAAAGATGACCAAATATATCCAATTACACCAAAACAATTCAATAGAAAAATACAGCCTATGCAATATTGCAAAGGCTGTATCAAAATTATTCGCAATATTTTTTTCTGCCTTCAGAGAATATATCTCCTCCGTGGCAATCGTTAGCGACAATAAGTGGAAAATCAGATATTGTCAGTTTTTTTACAGACTCACAACCAAGGTCATGAAAAGCGATAATATCACATGACTTTATACAGTCAGCAGCTAACGCCCCTGCACCACCTATAGCACAGAAATAAATTGCCTTATTTCTGACAACGGCATCGCGCACTTCTTCTGAACGTTCGCCCTTGCCTATCATAGCAACAAGACCCATATCAAGAAGCTTCGGAGCAAATTTATCCATTCTGCCTGATGTTGTCGGACCACAAGAACCTATCGCCTTTCCCTCAGGAGCAGGAGTAGGACCTGCATAATAAACAACAGAACCTTTTATATCAACAGGAAGAGGCTTATTTTCTTCAATAAAGGAGAAGAAACGCTTATGCGCTGCATCTCTCGCAGTAAAAATTTCACCACTGAGAAGAACTTTATCGCCCACCCTTAGTTTTTCGGCATAATCAGAAAGTTGTGAAACCGTAATTTTATAGGTTGACATCAATTAGCCTTCCTTTTTAGCCTCAGCTTCAACTGCATTGAGAAGATCGCTGAAGTCGCCCATGCTTACAGAAGCCTTCTTTGGAGGTTCTTTAGCAGGTGCTTCCTTGGGAACTGATGAGTATGACTTTACTGCTGAAGTAAATGTGCCTGCTGCAATGTTCTTCTGAGCATCGTCGATAGTAGCCTTTGCAGCTTCGATAGCTGTTGTGCTTTCCTTTGTGAAGTTAGCGATTGTTGCATTGAGGTTATTGAAGTTTTCGAGAAGACGGTCAATATCGCCCTTAACCTGAGCCTTTGTCTGATTAGCGATAGCCTTAACGCCTTCGCTTTCACGTTCTGCATCATAGATAATTCTTGCTGCCTTTGTATTAGCATCGTTGATAACTTCTTCTGCGAGTGCCTTTGAGTCAGCTTCCATCTTCTTAGCATTTTCTCTCGCCTGTGCAACTACTGCGTTTGCAGACTTCTGAGCTTCGATAAATACATTAGAAATATCTGCTGCGCTTGCTTCAAAGTTATCCTTAGGAGCGTTAGCGAGCTTATCGTTGAGTTCATCAATTTCAGCCTTGAGCTTTGCGATTTCTTCATCCTTAGCCTTGATTACTTCTTCATTGCTCTGGATTGTGAGGTTGAGTGTGTCAACCTTAGCCTTGAATTCGCTTGCCGCTGCTCTTTCCTTAGCGAGAAGAGCATCGAGTTCAGCGTTGTTACTTCCTGAACCACCGTTTGCCTTTGCTTCCTGAAGTTCTGCTTCAAGAGAATAGATTTTGGTGTTGAGACTGTCAACGTATGCAAGTACGTCCTTCTTATCGAATCCACCAAAGTTTACCGTTTTTAAGAAACCGGAATTTTCCATAATATACCTCCTGAAAATATATAGAATGTTAGTTAAAAGTGCAAATCAGCATTTTTAAACAAAATATTATAGCCTTATGACTATACTGTTACACAATGATTATATCACATTATTTTTGATATTTCAAGTAAAGGTGCAAACGAGCGTAGAGAAAATCCACGCTCGTTTTTATGCAACTTGTGCAATAAATACTTATTTATTATCAAGAATCTTGAAGATGTCAAACATTTCATCTGTGTGTGTGAGGTCAGCAGTTGAAACGCTACCTGTAGAGCTGAGAAGGGGGTTATCAATCTTGATAACATCGGGGGCATCAAATCCTGCTGCTACTACTGTGATGAACATTTCATCGTGGAATTCTTCCTTGAATGATGCACCGAAGATAACTTCAGCACCATCTGCAGCTGCGTCTGTGATGAGTTTTGTCGCTGTATCAACATCTGATGAAAGAACATCTTCTGACATAACGATATTGACAAGAACTCTTGTAGCACCACTGATTGATGTTTCGAGAAGTGGGCTTGAAATAACTGCGTTTGCAGCTTCAGAAGCCTTATCCTTACCTGCACCATGACCTATAGCCATATGAGCATAGCCTGCATCCTTCATGATTGAAGAAACATCGGCAAAGTCAAGGTTGATAAATCCGTTTTCTGTTATAAGGTCAGAAATGCTCTTTACACCTGTTTTGAGAATATCATCAGCGAGAGCAAAACTTTCTTTCATTGTAAGAGGCTTTTCATTCCCGAGAAGAAGCTTTTCGTTAGGAATAACGATAAGTGAGTCAACATGCTTCTTGAGTTCTTCAATGCCTGCTTCAGCCTGCTTCATTTTCTGTTCTCTTTCGAAAAGGAAAGGCTTTGTTACAACAGCAACTGTAAGAATTTCCATTTCCTTTGCAACTTCAGCAACAACGGGAGCAGCACCTGTTCCTGTTCCACCACCCATACCTGCTGTAATGAAGACCATATTTGCGCCCTTAAGAGCAGCAGCGATTTCTTCACGGTTTTCCTGTGCTGAACGTTCACCCACTTCGGGCTTGTTTCCTGCGCCTCTGCCCTTTGTGAGCTTTGTTCCTATCTGAATCTTTGTTGTAGCCTTTGAGCTTCTGAGCGCCATAGCGTCTGTATTTACAGATATGTATTCAATATCCTTTATTCCTGTTGATACCATGCAGTTAAGGGCGTTACCGCCGCCACCACCGACACCGACAACCTTTATATTTACGACAGGCTCTGTTTCATTATCAATAGTAAAAACTGCCATTATTCTTTCCTCCTGCTAAAACTTTTGCAGAATATATCTACATTTATACTTTATCATAACACACTTTGAATTTTATTGCAAGGATTTTTTCAAAAAAAGTTTATAAAGAACAAAAAGTCCCTCGAAAAATAGTTTTCAGGGGACTTTTCATTTAAACCGACGGTACAATACCAACTGGAGGAAGTGGCTCTGTTGCCTCGGTTGTGGTTTCCGGTGTTGTTTCTTCGGGAGGAGTTGTTTCCTCGGGAACGCTTGTTTCTTCGGGAGTATCCGTTTCTTCTCCGTTTCCTGCTGTTTCATCGGGAGGAGTTGTTTCGGGTGGTGTTGTTTCGGGAATATCCTCAACAAATGACGCCTCGTTGGAATTATTGCCCTTCATGTAGAGAGTTCCCTTTTTATTGATACTTATCTTTTCGTTGACAAGCATATATGAAAATCTGAGTTTATACGAGAGGTCGTTGAGACTTCCGAGTTCAACCCTTATTCTGTTGTCATAAACTATGCTTATGTTGTAACGGTCGGAAATATCTATTTCTGTTATCTTTTCGGTAACATCCTCTGCTATCATCGTTTCAATAAGAGAATAAAAAGCCTTTTCATTTTCTTCATCAGCGATAGTCACAGGCTTTCCCGGATCAAAATTTTCGTTTTCGCATCCGATGATTACGGGATAACCGGATTTTGCTTCGGTTGAATAAGAAAGAATTTTCCCTGTGTCGCTTATCAGAAGATATCCTGATTCATACTTTATATTTGCAAATTCCTTTGACGGAGTAACTTCTATTTCAACTTTATCAGGGAATTTTTTTGTTATAGTCGCCGTATCAACATAAGGAAGAGAAGAAATTATTTTCTTTTCTGCCCTTGAAGAACTCATTCTCACAAGATTATCTCCTGTTTTTATCCCACTCGCAAGAATGATGTCATTATTTGTATATATACTGTTTCCCGTTACAGTAACTTCTTTTACATTGAAGAAAACCGTAAGTGAAAGAATTATTCCGACAACAGCAACAAGGAAAAATATCGCAAAATAATACAAAGAAAGATTCTGCTTTCTTCTGCGTCTTTTTTTACGGGTATTACCATTATTACGGTTGTTTGCGTTCTTTGAATTATCCTGCATCTTTTTTCACTTCCTTGATATATTCCCTCCCAAAAGAGAGAATGATTTTTCTATATTTTCATATCCTCTGTCGATATGATGAATATTTCCTATAACCGTCCTGCCTTCTGCACCGAGTGCTGCAACAACAAGCGCTGCACCACCTCTTAAATCGGTTGCATAGACATTTGCACCTGAAAGAGACTTCACTCCCTCAACTATCGCAACCTTACCCTCAACCTTTATATCAGCACCCATTTTCGTGAGTGCAGGAACATGCTGATACCTGTTTTCGAAGATATTTTCGATAAAAACACTCGTTCCTTCAGCACATGCAAGCGCTGCCATAACAACAGCCTGAGCATCTGTCGGAAAAGCAGGATATGGCATTGTAAGTATTTTCTTTACAGAATGGAGTTTATTCGCTTTTATGAACATACTGTCACCATAAGAATAGACATAGCATCCCATCTCTTCAAAGACGGGAACTATGCTGTCAAGGTCGTTACGGCATATACCTGTAAGTCTTAATTCCCCTCCTGTTGATGCAGCAGCAGACATATATGTAGCAGCAACAATTCTGTCAGGCATTATTGTATGTTCTGAACCTTTAAGAGAAGATACTCCCGTTATTGTAACGGTTCCCTCACCTGCACCCGTAATTTTAGCGCCACACTTATTGAGATAATCGGCAAGGTCGGCGATTTCGGGTTCTCTCGCAGCGTTTTTTATCTGCGTTTCACCATTTGCAAGAGAAGCGGCAAGTATTATATTTTTTGTTGTATCGACAGACGGAAACGGAAGAATAAGTTTTGCTCCGAAAAGACCTTTCGGTGCTGAAAAATCAAGTGTTCCGAATTTTTCTGTTACTACTGCTCCCATTTTCTTGAGAGAATTTATATGAATATCAATAGGTCTTGCACCGAGTTCGCATCCACCAGGAAGAGAAAGTGTGCATTTTCCTGTTTTACCTAAAAGTGCCCCGAGAAAAATAATCGACGAGCGCATTTCGCACATCAGTTTCTCGGGAATATCATAACGATTTACAGAACTTTTTACTATTGCTGTGTTTTCTTCAAGAGAAGAACTGCATCCCAGATAGTTAAGTATCCTCTGTGCTGAATAAACATCACTTATTACGGGGCAGTTATGAAGAACCGATTCACCATCGGTAAGAACGGTTGACGCAAGAATAGGCAAAGCACTGTTTTTTGCCCCTCCTACCCTTGTCTCTCCGACAAGTCTGTTGCCACCGTAAACAATAAGGCTCTGCATCAAATCACCTCACACAAGATATTTTTTTATATCTTATGTAAGGCGATGATTTTTGCTACATTGCTGTAAGTGCAGAACAATTTCTGCAAAGAACTTCGTAAATCCTGTCGTTTGTATCTTTTACGTAGAGTTCGGAAGCATTCTTTGCCATTTTTTCTATTTCTTCGGGATTTTCATAAAGATATTTTATCTTTTCGATTACTTCATCAGAATTATCAAGATCTTTCTGTTCATAGACAAAAGCAGCACCAGCATTACCGAGTACCATAGCGTTATGATACTGATGATTTCCTGCAACAACGGGTGATGGGATAAGTATCGAAGCTCTGCCCATTGCCTGAATTTCAGAAAGTGTGCTTGCACCACTGCGACAGATGATAACATCTGCAGCGGCCATACAGGTTGCCATATTGTCGATATATTCACTTACACGAAGACGTTTATCATTTACATCAACTTCTCTTTCGACAAGTGATTTTACAAATGTATCCTTACCCATTCCACCGTAACCATGAATATGATTTATATCTCTTTTCCCACTGTGCCACTCTATAATATCAGCGCCGAGTTCGTTTATCTTTCCTGCACCGAGGCTTCCACCAAAGGAAAGAATACAGAAACTATCATCAAAGCCAAGTTCTTTTCTTGCCTCTGCTTTTGTTTTTGTAGAAATTGCAGAACGTACAGGAAGACCTGTAACTGTGTAGGTTATATCTTTATCAAGATATTCGAGTGCTTCGGGAACTGTAAGCATAACCTCATTTACTTTTTTCGAAAGTATCTTTGTTGTTACGCCCGGATATGCATTCTGTTCGTGAATAACTGTCGGAATTTTCATCTGTGCAGCTTTCATAACAATAGGTCCGCTTACATATCCACCCGTTCCGATAACAAGGTCGGGTTTAAAATCTTCGATTATCTTTTTCGCTCTGGGGCCTGATGAAATAAGATATGCCCCTGCTTTTATATTTCTTCCGATATTCTTTAAAGAAAGTTTTCTCTGAAAACCCTTTACCTTTATCTTTGCAAAAGAATATTCGGTTTTTGAAAGAAGTCTTTCTTCCATACTTCCCGGAGTTCCGGCAAAGAGAAATTCTGCATCGGGATTATGTTTTTTTATGATTTCAGCAATAGCGAGTGCAGGATTTAGATGACCTGCTGTTCCTCCACCTGCCAAAAGTACTTTTACCATCTGTAATCACCCTTTGTTTTCTGATATGCTTTGTCTTGAAATATTCAGTATCACACCTACTTCAGCAAGCTGCATCATAAGTGCTGTTCCACCATAGCTGAAGAACGGAAGTGAAATACCTGTATTGGGCATAGCGTTTGTTGCAACGGCAATATTGAGAATTGCCTGAAGTCCTATCTGGAATGTTATTCCGACACAAACAAGCATTCCGAATTTATCGGGTGCTTTTGATGCAATATAAAATCCTCTGAATATAAATGCTATGAAAAGGAAGATTACCATCATTCCACCGATAAAGCCAAGTTCTTCGCATATAATCGGGAAGATAAAGTCGTTATGCGATTCAGGAAGATAAAGATATTTCTGTCTTGAGTTTCCGAGACCAAGACCAAAAATCCCTCCCGAACCTATTGCTATGAGCGACTGCTGTGTCTGCCATGTATCTATCGGAGAATTAAAGGGGTCAACCCATGCCTGTATTCTGTTTGTAAAGGTAGACCCCCCTCCACCATTAAGGGATTTTACATATATATACCCCAGAAGCAGAGTAAGACCGACAAGACCTGTTATGAGAAGATGCAGAAATCTTGCACCTCCTACAAACATAAGAACCACACCTATAAGTCCGATAAGGAATATGCAGGAATAATGTGGTTCAAGATATATCAGAATTCCTACAGGTATCAGAATTGCTATGAAAGGTGCAACTCCATACATATATTTCGACATTTTCTTATAGTTTATGGCAATCATACATGAAAAAAGAATGATTATCGCAAACTTCATTATTTCAGTAGGCTGGAACTGAGGCAAAGGTCCTATTTTAAGACCTCGTCTGATGTTTGTTCCACCATATGTTTCTCCTACAAAAGGAACAAGTGCTACGAGGAAAAAAGCCACTCCGAACATACCGAATGCTATTATTTTTTTCTGGAAATGGTGATAATCGAAAAATGATATAAAAATCATAACGACTATACCGAGAATTGCAAAAATAAGCTGTCTTTTGAAATAATAAAATCCATCGCCTGTTTCGTCAAGTGCTAAGGCATAACTTGCCGAAAACATCATTACTATTCCGAAAGTAAGAAGAATGAGGACAATGAAAAGAAATGAAAGGTCTATTCCGCCTTTTACTATTGTGAATTTTTCATTTTTCGCATTTTTCTTTATGTCAGAAGGTCTTTTTCTGACATCAGACGGATTTGCCATTTTTCTTTCCTCCTCTCATCGAATTTATGAAAAATCAGATTACGATATGTGATACATCGTTCATAACAGCTATCACAGAACCCAAAACACCTGATAAAAGTCCTGCTACCGAGAATATTATAACTATTTTGTATTCGCCCCATCCACACATTTCAAAATGATGGTGTATGGGTGACATTTTAAAAATTCTTTTCTTTGTAAGTTTGAAGCTGATAACCTGAAGCACAACTGAAAACGCTTCAAGAACATATACAAGCGCTACTAAAACGAGAACGATATGAAGTCGCATAGTCATTCCCATTACAACAACAGCGCCACCTAAAAACATCGAGCCTGTATCACCCATAAAAATCTTTGCGGGATGTAAATTCCAGATTAAAAATCCTATGCATGCGCCTGCTACTGCTATTGCGTAGATTTCTGTATAATACTGATTGAGTGCAAGCGCTATAAAAGCAAAACATAACATCGAAACAACAGTTACCGAACCACAGAGTCCGTCTATACCGTCAGTAAGATTTACTGCGTTTACTATAAATGTTATGAAAAGCACCATAACAGGATAATAGAATATTCCGAGATTGAGTTCAAAGAAATAGAAATTTATTGTTGTTGCCTTATCGCCAAGGAAATAAAGTGCTGCGAGATATCCTGCTGAAATAAGGAACTGGAAAATAAGTTTCTGTTTTGAATTAAGACCTAAATTTCTTTTCTTTATCGCTTTTATATAGTCATCGGCAAAACCTACGAGGCAGAAAAGGAATGTCGCTATTATTCCTGCTAACAGTCTGAGAAATCCATTATTTATTGCTGCGCCTTCTCCTACTCCGTTAAGGAACACAGAATACGCGATAACTCCGAAAACAACAGCAACAAGGGTTCCCAATATAAACATAGCACCACCCATTATGGGAGTTCCTTGTTTCGATTTATGCCAGGTAGGACCCGACTCTCTTATAGTCTGACCGAAACTGATTTTTTTCATAAAAGGAACAAAAAACTTTCCCGTTACAGCAGAAACTGCAAAAGCAATCACTGCAGTAATAAGTATTATCCATACAGGCATTTTAATCTTCCTCCGTATTGTCTTTTTCTTCCCTGCAAAGTTCGTCTATGATATCTTCAAGTTTCATTTCACGACTTCCTTTGAAAAGAACTATATCGTCTTTCTCAAGTTTCTTTTTAAGATACTCGATAAGCATAAGTTTATCTGATGTGCAACCCGAGTGAAGTCCGAGTTCATCTGCCTTTGCAGCTATAAATTTTGCATCGTGTCCGTAACAGATAAGTTTATCTATTCCGGCTTTAACAACATATTCCCCTATTTCTTCGTGAAGCTTCATCGAAACTTCTCCGAGTCCTTTCATATCTGCTAAAACAGCAACTCTTTTCCCGTTTCCGACAGGTCGCATTGTTTTGAGTACATTTATCGCCGATTTCATACTCGAAGGTGAGGCCTCTTCACAATCGACAACAAATATTATCCCGTTTATATTATCTACTTTCTGACGAAGTCCTGTAACCTCATATTCAGAAAGTTTAAGAGCAACTTTTTCAGGTTCTATTCCGAGAGTAACACCGACTGTAAAAGCAGCTGCTGCGTTATAGATGTTGTGTATTCCGTAACAGCTGAGTTTTACTCTGTAACTTTCGCCCTTATAGATTATATCAAAAGATGAGTTGACATTTGTTTCGATATTTACAATATTGACATCAGCAGTTTCATTTTCAACGCCATATGTTATGACAGGTCTGTCTAACGCTTCTTTTGAAAGAAATTCATCATCAGCATTGAGAATTATCGGTGATTCAATATCCATTCCGTTAAGAATTTCAAGCTTTGCCTTTAAGATACCTTCCTGAGAACCGAGATTTTCAATATGTGAAAAACCGATATTTGTTATAACTGCAACCGTAGGTTTTACAACCGAACTCTGTCTGTTTATCTCTCCGAATCTTGTCATTCCGAGTTCGAATACAGCAGCCTCGGTTTTATCATCCATATCAAGAACGGTATTTATCACCGAAACAGCATTCTGATTTCTGATATTTCCTCCGACAAGAGTATTATACTCTGACGAAAGAACAAGAGCTATCATTTCTTTTGTCGTTGTTTTTCCTATACTTCCTGTTACACCAATAACTTTTGGAGTAAATTTTTTTCTGTAATGTCTTGCTATGTCGAAAAGTGCTTTATGGGTATTATCGACTGTGATGCAAGGCATATTACCTATCTGAAATTCTGTTATCGCAGCAACTGCTCCGTTTTCTATCGCACGGCGCACGAAACCATGACCGTCGTTTTCCTGCTCTTTAAGAGCAACGAAAACGCAGCCTTCTGTTACTTCATCAATATCCGTACATACAGATGTTACTTCCTTATCAACAGAAATTTCTTTTCCGAGTATGGAAGCGATTTCTGAGAGAGTCATCGCAAGCATAAAAAACTCCTATATTTCTTTTAAAAGTTCTGCAACTATTTCACGTTCATCAAAGTGAATTCTTTTATATCCTTTTAATATCTGATAATCTTCATGTCCTTTACCTGCAAGAACGATTATATCGCCTTTTTCACCTGTCACAAGAGCATGCTTTATAGCATCCCTTCGATTTTCGACAACATCATAAGGAACAGGAGAGTTTTCAAGTCCTGCCAGAATATCGTTTATGATGTCAGAAGGTTCTTCGTTTCGTGGATTATCAGATGTTACTATCAGTTTGTCGGCGTATTCGGCAGCAGCTTTTGCCATTAAAGGTCTTTTTGCCTTATCTCTGTCGCCACCACAACCGAAAAGACAGATAAGTCTGTTTTCAGCAAAAGGTTTGAGCGCCGAAAGAATATTCTTTAATCCATCAGGACTATGGGCGTAATCACATATTACTGTATAATCCTTTCCTGTCGGAATAATTTCGCATCTTCCCTTCACTCCCGAAACCGTAGCAAGAGCTGCTGAAATCTTCTCTTCGGAGATACGCATTTCAAGGCATGCAGCAGCTGCCTGTAAAGAATTCATTATATTGAATTCACCTGTCATACCAAGAGAAACAGAAAGACTATTTTCTTTTCCTATAAGTTTGTATCCGAGGCTATCCTTTGATATTTCAATATTTTCTGCAGAATAGTCTGCTTTTTCTTTGAGTGAGCAACTTCTCTTATCACAGGAAATTTCAGAATAGAGTCTTTTTCCGTATTCGTCATCTATATTGATTATCGCTGTATCACATCTTGAAAAAAGCAGTTTTTTAGCTCTGTAATATTCTTCCATATCTGCATGATAATCAAGATGGTCCTGAGTAAGATTTGTAAAAATACCTATTCTGAAATGAGATGGTCCTATTCTCTGTTGTTCGAGTGCGAATGATGAAACCTCCATAACTGCACAGTCACAACCTGCTTTTACCATACGGGAAAGAAATTCCATATACTCTTTTGTAAGTGGAGAGGTTTTGTCGGTCTTGAATGACTGATCCATTATTTCATTACGGATTGTTCCGATAAGTCCGACACGATGCCCACTTTTTGTCAGAATTTCTTTTATGACAGATGCCATGGTAGTCTTCCCGTTTGTTCCCGTTACTCCTATGAGTTTGAGTTTTCTTTCGGGATGATTATACCAGCTCGCACATATATCTCCGTATGCTCTTCTTGTATCGTCAACGATAATCTGATTTTCTATTCCGAGATCACGTTCTGTTACTATTGCAGCTGCACCTTTTGCTATCGCCTCTTCTGCAAAATCGTGTCCGTCGTTATTTCTTCCCTTGATACAGAAAAACAGAATATCTTTTTCAAGCTCTGATGTCTTATCGGTTACCCCACTTATTTCCATATCAGGCAATGATGTTCTGAATTTATTTTCAAGCAAATCATGAAGTCGCATTTTTTCGCCACCTTTCATCTTAACCCGTTCTGTCGTGAACAGCAAAGGTTACTTCAACTACTGTTCCGTTCGGAACTTCACAACCTTCTGCCCAGTTCTGCATAAGTGCTGTTGCATCTGCTCTTGATGATGCACCCGACAGTTTTATATTAAGTCCTGCTTCAACAAGTATCTGATTTGCTTCAGATACTGATTTTCCGATAACATTCGGAACCACTGTGTATTCTTCCTTATAATCGGCCTCTGTATAGAGAATAACTGTTCCACCTCTTGAAATAGTGGAATTTCTTGCAGGTGTCTGACCTACTACATATTCTCCACTTCCTACTACCTTTACTTTGAGGCCGTCATTTTCAATTCTGCTCTTTGCTGTGTCAACCGAGAGTCCCGAAACATCCTGAACATAGATTGGCATTCTCGCATATTCTTCTTCTCTGTATGAAGGAAGAAATCCGAGATAAGGAAGAGCATCCTTGAATGTATTTGTTACAACAGGAGATGCAACTACGCTTCCGTAATAATCGGCGCCCGTAGGTCTGTCAACCATAACAAGCATTATTATTTCAGGATCGTCCGCAGGTGCAAAACCTACATATGATGAAACATAAAGGTCATCGCGGTTTTCAGCAAGGTTTTCATCCTGTTTTTCAGATGTTCCTGATTTTCCTCCTATGCGATAGCCCTGTATGTATGAGTTTCCACCACCATTGTTATTTACAACGCTTTCGAGAACTGTTCTCATATAAGCAGAAGTTTCTTCGCTGATTACCTGTCTTCTTACATTAGGTTCGATATCTTTTACAACTGTTCCGTTTTCATCAACGATTTTATCTACAACATAGGGTGTTACAAGATAACCACCATTTACTGCAGCTGCATAAGCTGTAATCATCTGAATGGGAGTTACTTTATTTGTCTGTCCGAATGAACTTGATGCAAGTTCAACGGGACCCATATCCTCAACCTGATAATAAATTGATGATTTCGCTTCACCGGGAAGGTCTATTCCTGTTCTGCCTGTAAACCCGAATGCTTCATAATAAGCAGAGAATTTTTCTCTTCCCAAAAGTTCGCCTATCTGAATGAACGCAGGGTTGCAGGAATTTGTCATTGCAACAGCAAGGTTCTGTGAACCGTGGCTGTATTTATTCTGCCAGCAATGGAATTTTACTCCACTTACATCCATTGTCTGACAATAGAATGTAGATTCAGAATTTATGAGTCTTTCTTCATAAGCAGCAGCACCTGTTATTACCTTGAAAACTGAACCGGGATAATAATATTCGGTTATTGCTTTATTTTTCCATTGTGATTCTCTTGCTTTCGCATACTCTTCATCATAAAGAGCAGCTGTTTCGGGATTATTTTTAAGTTCTTCAAGAAGAAGAGCTGTGTTTGCATCGTAAATTTCTGCAGGATTGTTAAGGTCAAATCCGGGACATGTTGCCATAGCGAGAATAGCGCCCGTCTTGCAGTTCATTATTATTGCGCAGGCTCTGTTTTCGGGGTTGTGCGTCATAACTGCATTACGTAGTTCTCTTTCTGCGTAATACTGTAAAGTTGTATCAATCGTGAGATAAATCGAGTTTCCGTCCTGAGCATCAAAGACACGCTCATATTTATAAGGCATTTCCTGACCTTTTGCGTTTCTCGCAGAGATTATTCTTCCATCAACACCTGCAAGATAGTTGTCATAATAAGCCTCTAATCCATAAACTCCGTCGCCATCACCGTTAAGAAAACCTACGACGCTTGCTGCGAGTTCGTTCTGTGGATAATATCTTCTTGTTGACTGTTCGGTATAAAGAGAATATGTTGAAATATCCTGTTCGATAAGATATTCTGTGAGTTTATCGGCAGCACTTTTTTCTACTCTTACTGCTACCTTCTGATAGTGTGAACCTGCACCTGTGACTTCAGTCATTCTTATAAATTTTTCCTTATCAACGCCGAACATTTCGTTGAGTTTATCTGCGAGGGCATTTGTCTTTTCGAGTGTATAATTTCCATTACGATAAATCGCAGGGTCGAGTATGATATTGTAAACTGTTGCAGACTGTGCAAGAACTTCGCCGTCAGCAGCATAAATTGATCCTCTTTTTGCAGGAATTTCAAGGCTTCTGAACTGGCTGCTGTTTGCTTTTGCACGGTATTCTGTGTTACCCGTTACAGAAGTTGCAAAAAGATTTATGACTACCCATACTATCGCAACAATAAATGCTATCGATACTAAGATATTAAGTCGGAATTTCATACTTTTTGTCGGCATAATTCTTTATTTCACCCTTTCTGTAACAGATTTTTTCCTGCTTGATAAAAGCACATTTAGGGCAGTGGGGTGAACGCTGAGCATTCTACCCTTTACTGCCCCTTATGTATCATAGTATTGCTTTATCCACCAAGATATTCCATGAGTTCGTAAAACTTATTCTTTATATTTACAAACGCATTGGATTCAGTTTCGGCTATCTCGATAACATCATTATTCTGAAGGCTGACATATTCAACCTGTGACTTATCGAGTTTTTTAAGCCCGAGAACGTTTTCGGCATAATCCTCAACACTTTCTATTGAGGTTCTTCCGTCGAGTTCTGCTTTCATTCTTACGCCATTGCTGTATTCTACATCAACGGCTCTTGTCATTGTTGCTATCTCCGCCTGAAGACAGGTTTCTTCTGCTTTTCCATAAAGAACAAAACACATAAGCGCACCTGCAAGTGCAACTGCCGCAACAGTTTTTACTGCAGAAAAACCTTTGGGTGCCACTTTCGCAGAACGCTTGATCATCTGCTCACGCTTTGGCTCTGGCGCTACTTTGTGATATTCATACCTCGAGAGGTCGTAAGCAAGATTAGTCTGTTTGCTCATTATCCCTTATCCTTTCTATAATTCTTAACTTCGCACTACGGCTGCGGTTGTTTTCTTCAATCTCTTCAGCCGATGCCTCAATGGGTTTTTTGTTTATAAGTTTTCCAAGAGACTTTTTGTTACATACACATACGGGGAATTCGGGAGGGCAGGTACAACCTGTGCAGAACGACGCAAAACGCTGTTTCACAAGCCTGTCCTCTAAAGAATGGAATGTTATGACGCAGAGTCTTCCACCGATTTCGAGAGCATCAAATGCTTTATCAAGCCCTTCGGAAAGATGCGTAAGCTCTCCGTTTACCTCCATTCGTATTGCCTGGAATGTTTTTTTGCAGGGGTTTTTGTCTCTTCTGAATTTCTGAGGAATTGAATTCCTTATTATTTCAGCGAGTTCAAGAGTTGTTTCTATGGTATATTTTTCTCTTGCCTTTACAATATTGTTTGCAATGCTTCTTGCAAACTTCTCCTCGCCGTATTCAAATATTATTTTTGAAAGATCGGCATAGGAATATTCATTGACAACATCTTTTGCAGATAATCCTGTTTTAGACATTCTCATATCAAGAGGTGCATCATAATGATAGGAAAACCCTCTTGCTGCGTTGTCAAGCTGATATGATGAAACTCCTAAATCCATAAGAATTCCGTTTACTTTATCTATGCCAAGGTCTGAAAGTGCTGTATCCATTTCAGAATAATTACAGTTTACAACCGTTGCATTATAATCTTTGAGTCTTTCGGTTGCAACTGCTACGGCATCGGGATCTCTGTCGAGAGAGATAAGTCTGCCTGTCGTGAGCCTTTTCGCAATCTCACTTGAATGTCCTGCTCCACCTGCAGTTCCGTCAAGGTAAATTCCACAGGGATTGATATTCAATCCCTCAAGACATTCACTGAGCATTACGGGTTTATGTGAAAATTCCATTAAATATCAATTTCCTCCAGTGCAGCAGCAAGTTCGTCGTCAGAATATTCTTCGTTGAACTTATCCCATCTTTCAGGATTCCATATTTCAGCACGGTTTATATTACCTATTACAACTACATCATGTCCGAGACCTGCATGTTCACGAAGATTCTGCGAGAGAAGTATTCTTCCCTGACTGTCTGTTTCGGCAAAAACAGCATTTGCAGCATATTTTCTCTTTGCTGCCTTTGCAAGTGAACCACCGAGAGATTTAAGCTTGTCCGTAAAAATTTCCCACTCTTCTTCGGAATAAACATAGAGGCAACCTTCAAGGCCGATTGTTACTACAAACTGTGAGCCGAGCGCATCTCTGAGCTTATTTGGAAATGCCATTCTGCCCTTTGCATCGACTGTATGTTTATAAATGCCCATTAAAGCCTTTGTTGACACGCTTATCTCACCTCTCATTCGGATTGTTGAAAACTCTGTTGAAAGTGTTGAAAATCACCACTTAGTGACACTCATCACCACTTTCCACCACTTTGCACTCATTTTAACATACATAAAAAGAAATATCAACAAGTAAAAATATCCTATTTTTTTGTGTTTGATTTTATTTTGCAAAAATCTGAAACGGAGTTTTTTTAACATTTTCCACCTATGAAAGTTGAAAGAAATCCCGAAAAATAGCAGGCTTACGATTTTGTATAAAAAATAGAATATACGTTCTGTGGAACGTATATTCTATTTTTGCGAATGGTTTTTCCGGCGTTCAACCACAATATATTGTGGTAGGTTTTGAAACCAAACAATATATCTTGTTGATTAGTTATTTTTACCATAAACTTTTTTCGCACCTTTTCAGGCAAAAAATAAAATCTCTCTTTTGCACAAAAACAAAAGAGAGATTTTATAAGATTATGCCATAATATTTTTCCTCGTTTTTCAAAAACAAAACACCACAGTCCCTGAAAAGAGGCTGTGGTGTGGGATTTTTATCTGCGTGGTGGTCTATGTCTGTTGACAGGTCTTGAATTTCTGTTCATTCTGCGACGCTTCTTCTTTTTATTGTTTGCAATAATAACAAGAGCGATATATCCTGCTACAAAGAAAAGGACAACGCCTAAAGTTACCTTAAACCAGATTGAACTGAAGAATTTTTTGACAAGGTCAAGATTATAGGCGAGCGCTGATTTTTCAACGCCCTGTGAAGCAAGAAGGTTTATTTCTGCGAGGGTTTCGCCCGAACATCTGAGTTCTAAAGTTCCTATCTTATCCCCTGCTTTTACAGGTGCTTCGATTTCTTTAGGAAGGTTTACCTTCTTTTCAATAACTGTTGTTTCTATGGATGTAGGCCAGAACATTTCAAATCCGTGTTCGGGATGAACGAGAATATGGTCTGCTCCTGCTGAATATTTAACCGAAACTTCGCCGAGTTCTTCTGTTACCGAAAGGATTGTTGTTTCTCTGAAATATGCAAAAGCCCATTCATAAAGTGATTTTGCATCTAAAAATGCACTCTGGAAATTATTTCCCTCTTCGTCCTTCATAGGTCCACCAAGAGTTATTAAAAGGTAGTTATATCCACCAAAGCTCGCTGTTGATGCAAGGCATCTGCCTGCTTCATCGGTTGTTCCTGTCTTTGAGGGTCCTATCGGTTCATAATAATAATCACTCGTTCTGAGTATCATTTTATTTGTATGATAGATGTTACGGGGTTCTGTATGTTTATTGTTTGCAGGAATTTCATAGCTGTAAGTACTTGCTATTTCTCTGAAATCAGGAAGTGATATGGCATATTCCATAATCTTTGCCATATCTTCTGCTGTTGTATACTGATCAGGATGATGGAGACCGTGTGCATTGACAAAATGAGTATTTTCACATCCGATTTCAACAGCCTTGTTATTCATCATTTCAACAAAGCCTTCAACGCTTCCTCCTACATGGTCGGCAAGGATGCTTCCTGCTTCGCAGGCTGACTGAAGCATAAGACCATATAAAAGGTCTTTCGCTGTTGCAACTTCTCTCGGACGGAAATCAGCTGTTGATGCGCCCGACTGATAAAGTTCATCGAAAATATATGAGGGCGCTTCAATCTGAGTGTTTTCAAGGTCCTCAATATTTTCTATAGCAATAATCGCCGTCATAATTTTTGTAAGCGACGCAGGATACATCACCTTATCGGAATTCTTTTCATAGATGACTGTGTCTGTGTCAAGATTTATAAGGTATGCAGCCTCACTGTAAACTTCCATATTCGGAGTAAATGTCAGTGCGTTTACAGAAATCTGCGAAAACATCGACATTATTACTGCGAACACCAAAATCAATGATAACTTTTTCATTCTTCTTTCTCCCTGATATTCTAAAATTTTATGATTTGAAACTCATTTTAAACTATTATAACAAATTTTTATCCAAAAGAAAAGACCTTTTTTGGTTACAACATTATTACAAAAACACTTTACCTTTATATTAAAATGTGATATAATTACTTTGTTGTGATTATAAAGGTAATTAGGAGTGAATTTATGATTTGTATCACAGGTGATCTCCACGGCGATTTATCACGTCTGGGACACAAAAACATCAAAAAACTCAAAAAAGGCGATTCTCTCATAATATGTGGAGACTTTGGCTGTATCTGGGATGGTTCTTCAAAAGAGAACTCAACCCTTAAAGCACTCGGAAAGAAAAAATACAATGTTCTTTTCGTTGACGGATGCCATGAAAACTTCGACCTTTTGGAAAGTTATCCCGTTGAAGAATGGAACGGTGGAAAGACAAGAGTTATTTCAGGAAATCTCCGTCAGCTCATGAGAGGCGAAATTTTTGATATTGACGGAAAGAAAATCTTTGCTTTCGGTGGTGGACAGAGCGAGGATAAGGACATAAAAAAAGAACAGAACAACTGGTGGGAAAACGAAACTCCTACCGAAGAAGAAATAGAAAATGCTATCGACAACCTCCTCTCTGCAGGAAACAAAGTTGATTACATAGTAACTCACGAACCTCCTGCTACTCTTAAGGAATTTTTACAGGTTGATACAAAGCAGAAGAGTGAGATGGGCGCTTATTTCGACAAACTCAAGGACTCTTGTGAATATATCAAGTGGTTTTTCGGAAAATGTCATATAAACCGTTCTATTCCTCCAAAATATCAGGCTGTTTTTGATGAAGCATTCATTATTGAATAATATAAAAATGGTATCGTTCGGATGAACGATACCATTTTTGTTTTGTTTTATTTTGAAAATACAGATTTGATTTTCTCGAAGAAAGATTGTTTTTTCTTTTCTTCGGGGACTTCTTTTATCTTTGAAGCTTCTTCATAGGCTTTTTCAAAGAAAAGTTCCTGTGCATTGATTTTTTCTGCTGTTGTTTCTTCTTTATAGCGATAAATTCCGTCATTCCCCTGAACTCTCGCCTTTACATTATCAGAAAGAAGAGTTGTGAAAATGCCGTAAATTCTTTCGGCTATTCCTTTATCATAAACAGGAACGGCAACCTCTACTCTTCTGAGAGTGTTTCTTGTCATAAAATCTGCTGAAGAAATATATACCTTTCTTCCCTCTCCCTCACCGAAAATATAAATTCTCGAATGTTCAAGATATCTTCCGACAATACTTGTTACTGTTATGTTTTCTGTATAATCCTTAACACCTGAAACAAGACAGCATATTCCTCTTATCACAAGGTCAGTCTTTACTCCTGCCTTTGACGCCTCGATAAGTTTTTCGATTATAACCTTATCTGTGAGAGAATTGAGTTTAAGACCGATATATGAGGGATTTCCCATTGTAGCGAGTTCAATCTGTTCATCTATCATAGCGATAATCTTATTCTGTAAGCATTTTGGTGCTACAAGGAGATGATTTGTCTGTTCAACGCAGTTTCCGAGAGAAAGTGCATTGAAGATATTTACTGCTTCAAGGCCGATTTCTGTCGACGCTGTCATAAGTGAAAGGTCGGTATACAAAGCAGAAGTTTTTTCGTTGTAGTTTCCTGTTCCAACCTGAGTTATGAATTTTACTCCGTCACCATTTTTCTTTGTTATAAGAAGAAGTTTTGAATGAACTTTAAGTCTGTCAAGTCCGTAGATTACGGTACATCCTGCGTCTTCAAGCTGTTTCGACCAGCCGATATTGTTTTCTTCGTCAAAACGAGCCCTTAGTTCAACGAGAACCAAAACTTCCTTTCCGTTTTCGGCAGCATCTATGAGTGCTTCTATAATCTTACTGTTTTTAGCCACTCTATAAAGTGTTATTTTTATAGAAACAACATCTTTATCAGAACCTGCTTCTTTAAGAAGATTGATAAACGGCTTTATGGTCTGATAAGGATAAGAAAGAAGGACATCGCCTTTTTCTACCCTCTTCATAACAGACATATTATCGGGGAAATCGGGCGATTTCTGTGGAACACGGCGATTAAAGAAAAGTTCGCTGTGGTCTGAAAGACGATTGCTGAGTGAAAAAACAAAAGAAAGGTCTAAAGGTCCTTTAACCTGATATGTCTGCCACTTTTCGATTTCAAGGTTTTCACAGATGAATTTAAGTGCAGCATCACCGAGTTTACGGGTATATTCCATTCTTACGGGAGAGAGTTTCTTTCTTTTGCGTAAAAGTTCCTCCATAGCCTCACGGAAATCGTCAACATCGTGATCTAAAGACTCATTAGGGTCGATATCGGCGTTTCTTGTTATTCTTATAAGTGATTTTGAAAGGATATTGCATCCTTCAAAAACTGTCGGAACATAATGAAGGATAAGTTCTTCAACAAGCATAAATCTTTTCTTACTCTGTGTAGGAAGAAAAATTGCTCTTTCGAAAACGCCGTTAGCGCAGGGAACTATTCCGAGTTTTGCCGAGCCACTTTTTGTTTCGATATAGACAACGGCATAAATCTCCTTATTTTTAAGAAAAGGAAAAGGATGCTTTTTATCTATAATTTGAGGTGAAAGAAGGGGTTTTATTTCTGATGCAAAGTATGCTGCGAGATATTTTTCTTCCGAGCCTGAAAGGTCCTTGAAATTAACCTGCTCTACCCCGTATTCACCGAGTTCGTTTATAATATTATGGTAACTCATAACATTTTGTTCGGAAAGTGATGCTGCTATCGGAAAAATCTCGTCAATCTGTTCTTCGGCAGTCTTATTTGTCTTATTTTCCCTTTCGGTAGGGTCTATGAGCATTTTATCGAAAAGCGAGCCTACTCTTACCATAAAAAATTCATCGAGATTACTCTGGAAAATTGATGAGAAGGTAAGTCTTTCACATAAAGGAACGCTTTTGTCTTCTGATTCTTCGAGAACTCTTTTATTGAATTTGAGCCAGGAAAGTTCTCTGTTATCAAAACATTTTTTTACTGACATATAAACACCTCAAATAAATTATTGAAGTTCTTTGAGCCACAAAGCCGAAACAGCATCTGACGGCATATTAAGGTCGCCCCTTGGTGAAACTCCGACAGAGCCTACTTTGCATCCGTCGGGAAGGCAGGAACGCTTGAACTGCTGTGAGAAAAATCTTTTTATGAATGTTATGAGCCATTTCTTTATAGTTTCGCTATCATAATCTCCTTCAAAAGCAATTTCTGCCATACGAAGAATTTTCTTGGGTGAAAATCCGAAACGGATAAAATAATAGATAAAGAAATCGTGAAGTTCATAAGGACCTACAAGGTCTTCTGTTTTCTGAGAGATAACTCCGTTTTTAGCAGGAATAAGTTCGGGGCTGACGGGCGTATCTAAAACATCCTTTAAAATATCCCCTGCTTCTGAATTTTCTGCTTCATAGGATACGAGATGACGGACAAGTGTTTTGGGAACAGAACCATTTACGCCATACATTGACATATGGTCGCCGTTATAGGTTGCCCAACCGAGAGCAAGTTCTGAAAGGTCGCCCGTTCCGACAACTATCGCGTTATACTGATTTGCTTTATCCATAAGAACCTGTGTTCTCTCTCTTGCCTGTGAGTTTTCATAGGTTACATCGTGAACATCGGGGTTATGTGAAATATCCTTGAAATGCTGTGAAACGCTTTCCTTTATATTTATTTCTTCGAGTGAAGTTCCGTAAATTCTTGCGAGTTCACAAGCATTGTTATAGGTTCTGTCGGTTGTTCCGAAGCAAGGCATTGTTATTGTTTTTATGCCTTTTCTGTCAAGTCCTAACGCGTCAAAAGCACGGACTGATACTATTAAAGCGAGGGTTGAATCGAGCCCTCCCGAAAGTCCTAAAACGACATTTTTACAGCCGATATGGCGAAGTCTTTTAACAAGACCTGCTGTCTGGATTGAGAGGATTTCTTCGCATCTTTCTTTAAGTTTTTCCTTATCCTCGGGGATAAAGGGAGTTTTTGAAAATCTGCGTGAAAGTTTTGTTTCGCCGATTTCAAAATATATTTCTTCGCAGAAGAATTCGTGTGAAGAAACAAATTCCTTATTGCGTTTTCTTTCGGATATAAGTCTTTCTGTGTCTATATCAGAGATAAGAAGTCTTTCATCTGAAAAAGGCTTTGTTTCTGAAAGGATAATTCCGTTTTCGACAATGAGAGAATATCCCGAAAAAGCGAAATCTGTCGAGGATTCGCCCGTTCCTGCACCTGCTGATGCTATCGCGCATATACTGCCCATTGACTTTGCTTTTTTCATTGTTCTTATTCTTTCTCTTTTTCCTACAAGTTCGGGAATTGCAGAAAGTTCGAATATAATCTTTGCACCGTTTTCGGAAAGCTTTGTTGTGAGAGAGTCTGACGAAATCATATTATCCGACATTACAATCCCGAAAGAGAAATCATCGTTATTATAATGACGGAATACCTTTTTAGCACCAAATGAAACAAGCTCGCCGTCTATTTCAGCGACACTTCTTGTTTCTTGTATATTATTCGCTGATGTAAAATATTTTTCTTCAAAAGAGTTAATACTTGTTTTAGGAACTATCGCTGTTACATTTCCACCGAAAGCAACTGCAGCACAGTTATACAGCTTGTCCTCATAAAGAAAAGGAAGTCCTGTTATAGAGATAATATCGAGGTTTTCGGTTTCCTTTGCGATTTTAAGAAGATTTTCCTTCGCAGAGTCTATAAGTGTTCTCTGGAAAAATAAATCCCCACAGGTAGCGCCTGTTATAGAAAGTTCGGGAAAAGAGATTATTTTTACTCCCTCTTTTTCGGCTTTTATGATAAGGTCTGTAATATTTTTCGCGTTATATTCACAATCTGCAACCCTGATATCAGGAATTCCGCAGGCTATTTTGAGAAAACCATTATTCATTATAAAAAACCTCCACCACATAAAATATATTTATTTATACCATTATATAACTGTGGTTATTTTTTGTCAACTTGTGGTTAGTTATTCGGAATACGCTGTTACGCTTGTTGTTAGCACTCTCGCGAAAAGATTGCTAATTTTTTTGAAAAAACCCTTGACAAGTGTTTATTTTAATGGTATTCTATGTTTAGCACTCAGAGAGAAAGAGTGCTAACAAACTGACAAGTCAACTGCCAGAAGGGGTGAAAAAAGATGCTTGACGAGAGAAAACTCAAAATTCTCGGCGCTATTGTCGATGAATATATAGTTACAGGAGAACCTGTCGGTTCAAAGACAATTTCAAAACTCGCAGACATCAATGTTTCATCAGCAACGATAAGAAACGATATGGCAGTTTTAGAGCAACTCGGTTACCTTGAACAGCCACATACTTCAGCAGGAAGAATTCCTACATTCAGTGGTTATCGTCTTTATATCGAAAAGATAATGAAAGAAAATCCCCTTTCAGAAGATGACAAGAAAATGCTTGACAGTATGCTTGATACCGACGCTCCGACAGAAGAAGCGCTTATCCAGTCAGCTTCTACTGCTCTTGCAGAAGTTACAAAATGCGCAGTTGTTGCATCAAACCTTGCTCCGAAATATTCGGTTATAACAAAGGTTGAGGTTATTCCGACAGGAAAAAGGCTTTATGTTCTTCTTCTCATAACTTCATCGGGAAGTATAAAGAACAAGGTATGTCGTCTTGAATTCGACCTAACACCAGAACAGCTTGATTTCTTCTCAAAATATATGGAAGAAAATTTAAGTGGTGTTTCGCTTGAAAGTCTTTCTGAAGAAATGTTCCAGCAGATAATTGTTGCTATGGGCACATATATGATGACACTCTCCCCTCTTATAAATGCGATTTATGAGATGTCGAAAGGGCTTATGCAGAAAGAACTTACAGTAAGTGGTGAGAAAAACCTTTTACAATGCAAGGATTTTGACCACAACGAAATAGTTACTTTTTTGGAACATAAAAACGAGCTCACAGAACTTATAGATGAAAGCTTCAACGGAATTCAGGTTCTTTTCGGAAAGGAAAAGGATTCATTCGTAATAGGAAATTCAAGTATGATTTCATCTCAGGTTAAAAAAGACGGAAAGGCAGCAGGGTCACTTGGTATTATAGGACCTATGCGACTTGACTATAAAAAAGTTATTCCTTATATAGAATACTTTACCAAAAAAATCTCCGATATAATTTCGGAAGAAGATATACCGGACACCCCGGGGAAAGGACCAGAAGAAGAATGAGTGAAGAAAATAAGATTGAAAACCTCGAGGAAGAAGTTTCAACGGCTGAAACAGAAGAAGCAGCAGTAGAAACAGAACCCTCTGAGGAAGAGAAGCTGAGAAAGGAACTCGCTGATACAAAGGACCTTTATCTCAGGACCGTTGCTGAATATGACAATTTCAGAAAACGTACTGCAAAGGAAAAGATTGAGATTTACGGTGATGCTACTTTAAAGTCAGTTTCAGAAATACTTTCTGTTATCGACAACTTTGAAAGAGCACTCGCAGTTGAAACATCCGATGAAAACTTCAAAAAAGGCGTTGCGATGATATTCAATCAGTATCTCGAAATTTTAAAGAAACTCGGTGTTTCTGAAATCAAGGCAGAAGGAGAAGAATTCAATCCCGAATTCCACCACGCTGTTCAGCAGATTGAAGATGAAAATCTCGGTGAAAATGTTGTCGCAACTGTATTCCAGAAGGGATATATGCTCGGCGATAAGATTATAAGACCTTCAATGGTTGTTGTTGCAAATCCATAAACTAAAATAAATAAAGAAAAAATGAAAGAAGGAATTTATTATGTCAAAAATCATTGGTATCGACCTTGGTACAACAAACTCTTGCGTTGCAGTTATGGAAGGTGGTAACGCTGTTGTTATCACTAACTCAGAAGGCGCAAGAACAACTCCCTCAGTAGTAGGTTTCTCAAAGACAGGCGAAAGACTTGTAGGTCAGGTTGCTAAGCGTCAGGCTGTTGCTAACCCCGACAAGACAATCGCTTCAATCAAGAGACACATGGGCTCTGACTATAAGGTAAACATCGATGGCAAGGACTTTACTCCTCAGCAGATTTCAGCTATGATTCTTCAGAAGCTCAAGGCTGACGCTGAAAGCTATCTCGGTGAAACAGTTACAGAAGCAGTTATCACAGTTCCTGCTTACTTCACAGACGCACAGCGTCAGGCTACTAAGGACGCAGGTCAGATTGCAGGTCTTACAGTAAAGAGAATTATCAACGAACCTACTGCTGCTGCACTTTCATACGGCATTGACAAGGAAAACGACCAGAAGGTTATGGTTTACGACCTCGGTGGTGGTACATTCGACGTTTCAATCATCGAAATGGGTGACGGCGTTCAGCAGGTTCTCGCAACAGCAGGTAACAACCGTCTCGGTGGTGACGACTTTGACGAAAGAATAATCAACTGGATGGTTGAAGAATTCAAGAAGGCTGAAGGAATTGACCTTCGTGGCGACAAGATTGCTATGCAGAGACTTAAGGACGAAGCTGAAAAGGCAAAGATTATGCTTTCTTCAACTCCTTCTGCTCCTATCAATCTCCCCTTCATCACAGCAGACGCTACAGGCCCTAAACACCTTGACCTTACACTCTCACAGGCTAAGTTCAACGAACTCACATCTGATCTCGTTCAGGCTACAATGGGTCCTGTTAAGCAGGCTCTCGCTGACAGTGGTCTTAAGGCAAGTGAACTCGACAAGGTTCTTATGGTTGGTGGTTCATCAAGAATCCCTGCTGTTCAGGAAGCAGTTAAGGACTTTATCGGTAAGGAACCCTTCAAGGGCATCAACCCCGACGAATGTGTTGCACTCGGTGCTGCTATTCAGGGTGGTGTTCTCGGTGGAGATGTTACAGGTCTTCTCCTTCTCGACGTTACTCCCCTTTCGCTCGGTATCGAAACAGCAGGTGGAGTTTGCACAAGAATGATCGAAAGAAATACAACTATCCCCACAAAGAAATCACAGATTTTCTCAACATATGCAGACAATCAGTCAGCAGTTGATATCAACATCCTTCAGGGTGAAAGAGAATTCGCAAAGGACAACAAGCAGCTCGGCATGTTCCGTCTTGACGGTATCGCTCCTGCTCCCCGTGGTGTTCCTCAGATTGAAGTAACATTCGACATCGACGCTAACGGTATCGTTCACGTTTCTGCCAAGGACCTCGGCACAGGCAAGGAACAGAACATCTCTATCACAGCATCAACAAACATGTCTAAGGATGACATCGAAAAGGCTGTTAAGGAAGCAGAACAGTTTGCTGAAGAAGACAAGAAGCGTAAGGAAGCTGATGACGTTAAAAACAACGCTGACAACCTCGTATTCCAGTGTGAAAAGGCTATGGCTGATTTCGGCGATAAGGTTTCAGCAGAAGACAAGAATGCTATTCAGCCCAAGATTGACGCTCTCAAAGAAGCTTGCAAGGGTGACGATACAGCTGATATCAAGGCTAAGACAGATGAACTTTCAAAGGCTATTCAGGACCTTTCAACAAAGATTTATCAGCAGGCAGGCGGTGCTGCACAGGGTCAGCCCGATATGAACATGGGTGCTGATGCAGGCAACGCAGGAAACGCTGATGACGATGTTGTTGACGCTAACTTTACAGAAGCATAATTTAAGATAACTTCTAACAGACGACGGTAGCGGAATTTTTCCGTTACCGTGTCGTTTGATTATGAAGCATTAAGGAGGATTTCCCCTTGGCAGAAAAAAGAGACTACTATGAAGTGCTTGGTGTTCAGAAAGGTGCTTCTGATGATGAAATAAAAAAGGCATACCGTTCGCTTGCCAAGAAATATCACCCCGACCTTAACCCCGACAACAAGGAAGCAGAGGAAAAATTCAAGGAAGTAAACGAGGCTTATGAAGTTCTTTCAGACCCCTCAAAGAAAGAGCGTTACGACCAGTTCGGACACGCAGGAGTTGACCCCTCATATCAGGGTGGTGGATTCGGTGGAGGATTCTCGGGTGGAGGATTTTCCGGTGGATTCGGAATGGAAGATATTTTCGACAGCATCTTCGGTGGTGGAATGTTTGGTGGTGGAAGAACATCAAACGCCAACGCTGCAAGAAGAGGTCAGGATATTCAGCAGAATGTTACTATCAGTTTTATGGAAGCCTGCAACGGTGTAAACACTGATATTACTATTGAAAAACTCGAAAAATGTGCTGAATGTGAAGGAAGTGGATGCGCTTCGGGAACTCATCCCGAAACCTGTCCTGAATGTCACGGAACAGGTCAGGTAAGAGTTCAGCAGAGAACTCCTTTCGGTGTTATTTCAACAGCGAAAACATGTTCGAGATGTAACGGAAAGGGCAAGATTATAAATAATCCTTGTTCAAAATGTGGTGGATACGGAAGATCAAGAGTTACCAAAAAGCTCAACGTAAGCATTCCTGCCGGCATCAATGATGGTCAGGCTATAAGACTTTCGGGTCAGGGAAACAACGGAGTTAATGGTGGTCCTTCAGGCGACGTTATTCTTACAGTAAGCGTAAGACCTGACCCCATTTTCGTAAGAGAAGATTATGATATTCATGTTGACATTCCCATTACATTTGCTCAGGCAGCTCTGGGTGATGAAATAACTGTTCCGACAATAGACGGAAAGGTTAAATACAACATCGCAGAAGGAACTCAGACAGGAACTGTTTTCCGTCTCAGAGGAAAGGGTGTTAAAAAGCTCAACAGTTCTTCGAGAGGCGATCAGTATGTAAAGGTTTATGTTGAAGTTCCATCAAAGCTCAGCAAGAAGCAGAAAGAAGCCCTCAAGGCATTTGAAGAAACACTTGAGGACGATAAGAACTATACAAAGCGCACAGGCTTCTTTGAAAAAATCAAGGATATGTTTAATTAACATAGTAATAAAAAACGGTATCAGAAAAATCTGATACCGTTTTTTTATGTAATCTTAAATTATCTTCTGCGAAGTTTGAATGCGCTGATAAGATCCTTAAGCATTGCTGACTGGCTTGAAAGTTCTTCTGATGCAGCGGCACTTTCTTCTGCTGTTGCTGAGTTTGTCTGAACAACGCCTGAAATCTGGTCGATACCAACAGAAACCTGTTCTGCTGAGAGAGCCTGTTCCTTACTTGCTTCAGCAATTTCATTCATAAGCTTATTAACGCCCATTGAAGCGTCATAAACCTTATCCATAAGTTCGGCTGTTTCCTTAACAATCTTGTTTCCGTTCTGAACAGCGGCAACAGATTCTTCGATAAGTGCTGTTGTGTTGTTTGCAGCTTCTGCTGACTTACTTGCGAGGTTTCTTACTTCGTCTGCTACAACGGCAAAGCCCTTACCTGCTTCACCTGCTCTTGCTGCTTCAACTGCTGCGTTGAGGGCGAGGATATTTGTCTGGAATGCGATGTCTTCGATAGCCTTGATGATATGGCTGATTTCTTCTGATGAACGGCTTATCTTATCCATAGCTTCGACAAGTCTGTCCATATGTTCGTTTGCTTCCTGCATTGCTTCGCTTGCATCGTTTGTATTGTTTCTTGCAATTTCGCAGTTTTCGGAAGTCATATTGATATGCTTTGTGATATCAGCGATTGTTGCTGCGAGTTCTTCAACCGAGCTTGCCTGACGGATTGTTCCGTGTGAGAGTGACTGAGCACCTGCTGAAACCTGTTCTGAACCTGTTGAAACCTGATCTGCCGCAACATTGATCTGCGAGAGAGTTGTGCTGAGTCTGTTGTTGATTTCGAGAACAGATCTGTAAAGTCCAGCGAAATCGCCCTTATAGTATGATTCATTTCTTGACATATCAACACTGAAATCGCCGTCAGCCATAGCGCTGAGCATACGGTCGATATCGCTGATGATTGTATTCATATTGGATACAAGACCTTCTGTTGATTCAGCAAGTTCTTCGATTTCATCGTTTGTTCTTACTGAAGGAACGGAACCTGTAAGGTCACCTTCAACGAGTGCACCGAGTCTTTCTGAAACGGCATTGATAGGATTACCGATGTTTCTTCCGAGGAATGCTGCGAGAGCAACTGAAATTCCGATACCAACAATAACGATAACTACTGTAACTATGATTGTTTCATAAACTTCAAGAAGGAAATCATTGGCATCTGATTTAATCATAACAGACCAGCCGTTTGTTCCTTCGATAGGAGAATAAGCCATAACGCTTGAAACGCCGTGAACGTTTGTTTTCTTATAACCTGCAACGCCATGTTCTACTTCATCATGAACAGCCGCGAGGTTTGCGTATGTCTTATCTTCCTTTGCGATTTCCTGAATGTTTTCGCCGTCAAGAACTCTCTGTGCATCGGGATGTGCGATTGTATTTCCGTTAGCATCAATCATATATGCTTCACAGGAATCGCTTATCTTGATTTCAGAAACGATATCATTGAGGAATGTTTCTGTAGGAACTACATAAACACATCCTACAACATTTGAACCAACTTCTCCGTTTTCCCAGAGAGGTGCTGCGATGATGATGCTGACTTTTCCTGTTACTCTTGAAACTACGGGTTCGGAAACTGTTGCTTTCCCTTCCATAGCGTTCTTGAAATACTGTCTGTCAGACATATCTGCGCCTGTGTCTATATTCTTACCACTTGCATCGAGAACGACGCCTCGTTCCATTCCGTGTGCCTTTGCGCGTTCTGTGATGAGTGCTGTTTTTTCATAGGCTGTGAGTTCATCACCCGAAAGTTCTTTTAAACATCCTGCTTCGATAGCAACATTGCTGAATGCTTCAAGTTCCCATCTTATGCGTTCTGATGTGATATGAGCCATAGTTGTCATATCATCTTCGAGTCTTGATGTAACCCCTACATAAGAAAGAACCGAGCATACAACGCCAAGTATAACAAGCGTCGCAGCTACAACAGATATCATAGCAACAACTATTTTACTCTTTACAGTTTTCATAATGCATAATCTCCATTTCATTAAATTTATACTTATTTATAAAGTATACATTTTTATTATTTTATCATTTTTATTTGTAATTGTCAATAATGTTAATTCTAACTTAATATTTTTTGGTTAGAATAGATAAAAATATGAGGTTGATTTTAAAAAAATTCCCAATAATATTTTATGTATTGCGACAAATAATACTAAAGCAAGCCCCGAAATACAAAAAATCGAAAAAAATTAAGGAGATTTGATTATGAAAGGTCAGACTACACAGCAGGGCAGAGATGCTCTCGAAAGATTCAAGATGGAAGCTGCAAACGAAGTAGGCGTGAACCTCAAGGCAGGTTACAACGGCGACCTTACTTCTCGTGAGGCAGGTTCTGTCGGCGGACAGATGGTTAAGAAGATGATTGACTCATACAAGATGGGCAAGTAACTCTATCTTACCTTTTTAAAATAAAGTCCGGACTGCAATAGTGGTCCGGATTTTTATTTTGTAAAATTAAAAATTTAATGTAAAAAGAAAATTTTTAATGTTTTTCGTTAAAAAAGTATTGACAAACATAAATCGTGATGTTATAATGCAGATATGATAAGCGGCTTTCATATAAATTTTAGGAGGAAGACATATGAAAAATAATAATTACATAGGAAAAATCAATACACTCGGAAAGGCAGGAAGAATACTTCTCATATTTTTAAGAATTGCCTGCATTATGGGAATTGTATGCTTTGTTATCGCTGCTGTCGGGATAAATACAATTCCTAAAGATGATGTTATAACATCAAAAGGAACTATTTCTTTTGAAACAAGAGTTGACAACAACAGACTTCCCGACCATGTATCATCAGGTCTTGAAGATACTGAAAATACAGAAGAAACAATTGATTTTTTAGGAACTATCCTTTCGGTAAAAGAAAATCTGGTAACAGATAACGGTATCGAAGATTATACCTTCGATATGAGTTTTGACGCAAAAGACACAAAAGCAATGATTTTATCATACACTATTGCTATGATATTCGGTGCGATATTCCTTGCTTTATCACTTATCATCGTTATCTTCGGCGGAAAACTTGCTTCTGCGCTTGAAAAATGCAGTTCGCCTTTTGAGGAAAATGTTACCAAATCAATGAAGAGATTTGCTTTCTCGCTCATTCCTATGGCTGTGGTATACTGCATTGTTGGTCAGCAGGCGTCACTTTCGATGATAATTATAGTTCTTGCTATGATTGCGATCGCTTATATTTTCGGCTACGGTGCTGAACTTCAAAAAGAATCAGACGAAACACTTTAAGGAGGCAGAAAATGGCTATTATTTTAAGACTCGACAGAGTTATGGCTGACAGAAAGATGTCCCTTAATGAACTTTCGGAAAAAGTCGGGGTTGCGAATGTTAATCTTTCAAAGATAAAAACAGGAAAGGTAAACGCGATAAGATTTTCAACACTCAACGCAATATGCAGGGTGCTTGAATGTCAGCCCGGGGATATTTTAGAATATGTCGCTGACGAAGGAGAAGAAGAATAGATAGAAAAACATCCACTCACAGATGTGAGTGGATGTTTTGGGTTACTTCGCCTGACTCGCCCCTTCAAGTCCCGATATAAACTAAAATAACGGAATGTCAAAAGACATTCCGTTATTTTGGAGCTGATGATGGGACTTGTTCTCGCCTGTGGGCTCGGTCAGGCTCGGCTCTGACAGTCCACCGGACTGTCATTCACTACCTCGCCATTCAAGTCCCTATTGAAACTAAAAAAGAGAAACACCAGAAGGTGTTTCTCTTTTTTGGAGCTGATGATGGGACTTGAACCCACGACCTACGCCTTACCAAGGCGTTGCGCTACCGACTGTGCCACATCAGCAAACAACATCGCCCGATTATTATATCACAAATATCAGGCGATGTCAATAAATCACTTAGTTTTTCTTCATTCCACAGCACTTCTTGTATTTCTTTCCACTGCCACAAGGACAAGGATCGTTATCCCCTACCTTCTTCTTTCTGATAGGAGCTGATGAAGATGAACCGTCTGCTGTTGAAGGATCGTTTGAAGCTGTGGGCTTTGCAACCTGCTCTCTCTGAGGTGCTACAACTTCATCGCTTTCAGCATTTCTCTGAATTCTTAAAGTAATAAGAGTTCTTACTGTGTCTTCACGGATATCGTCAATCATAGCATCGAACATATCAAAACCTTCATAACGATATTCGATAACAGGGTCTTTCTGTGCGAATGAACGGAGTCCTATTCCACGCTTGAGTTCTTCCATATTGTCGATATGTGACATCCACTTTGTATCAACAACACGAAGAAGCACAACTCTTTCGACTTCTCTTGTTGTGTCGTGTCCCCATTCTGCTTCCTTGGCAGAATAAATTCTTTCGGCACGCTTCGTAAGTTCGTCAACAAAGTATGATTTTTCAATCTTTTCAAATTCTTCGGGTGTGAAGAAGAAATCTTCGGGAACTGTGAGAACATTTAAGAATCTGTCACGAAGACCATTGACATTCCAGTCGTCTCTCGGAACTTTATCAAAGATATACTGGTCTACTGCTGTTGCGATATAATCCTTCATCATCTTGATGATATATTCGTGGATATCTTCACCGTTAAGAACCATTCCACGTTCTTTATAGATAATTTCACGCTGTGCATTGAGAACGTCGTCGTAACGAAGAACGTTCTTTCTGATAGCAAAGTTTCTGCCTTCGAGGTTTTTCTGTGATGATTCGATAATCTTTGTGAGCATTCTGCTTTCAATGGGAAGGTCTTCGTCGATATTCATTCTTTCCATAAGCATATTTACTCTTTCTCCACCGAAAAGACGCATAAGGTCATCTTCGAGAGAAAGGAAGAACAAGCTTTCGCCGGGGTCACCCTGACGACCTGCACGTCCTCTTAACTGATTGTCGATACGGCGTGATTCGTGACGTTCTGTTCCGAGAATAAAGAGACCACCGGCTTCTTTAACCTTTATTGCCTTTTCGTCAACTTCTTCCTTATACTTTGCAAAAAGGTCACGATACATCTTTCTTGCTTCGAGAATTTCTGCATTATCTGTTTCAGCATAGCCTATTGCTTCTGTTATGACACGCTCAGGGATACCGTTTTTACGCATCTGTGCTGTTGCGAGGTATTCTGCGTTACCACCGAGCATGATGTCGGTTCCTCGACCTGCCATATTAGTAGCGATTGTTACAGCACCGTATTTACCTGCCTGAGCAACGATTTCGGCTTCCTTTGCATGCTGCTTTGCGTTGAGGACCTCATGCTTGATTCCTGCCTTTGAAAGCATTTTACTGAGAAGCTCTGATTTTTCGATTGAAATTGTTCCGACAAGAACAGGCTGTCCCTTTGCGTGACATTCCTTTATCTGTTCTATTGCAGCACGGAATTTTGCCATTTCTGTCTTATAAACAACGTCAGAATGGTCTTTTCTGATAACAGGCTTGTTTGTGGGAATTTCAACAACGTCAAGACGGTAGATTTCCTTGAATTCAGCTTCTTCTGTCATCGCTGTACCTGTCATACCGGAAAGTTTCGCATAAAGTCTGAAATAGTTCTGGAATGTTACTGTTGCGAGAGTTTTACTTTCTCTTGCAACTCTTACGCCTTCCTTTGCTTCGATAGCCTGATGAAGACCATCGTTATATCTTCTGCCGTGCATAAGACGGCCTGTAAATTCGTCAACTATGATAACTTCGCCGTTCTGGACAACATAGTCAATATCCTTCTGCATGATACCTATTGCCTTGAGCGCCTGATTGATATGATGAAGAAGTGTCATATTTGAAGCGTCCATAAGGTTTTCAAGGTTAAACGCTTTTTCTGCTTTCTTTACACCACGACGGGTAATTGTTGCTGTCTTACCCTTTTCGTCGATGATATAGTCACAGTCGTCGTTAATGGATTCCTGATCTTCCTTTGTATCCATTTCAACGATTTTCTTTCCTTCAAGTGTTTTTGCAAATCTGTCAACAACTGTATAAAGCTGTGTTGAAGCTTCGCCTGCACCTGAAATTATGAGAGGTGTTCTTGCTTCGTCGATAAGGATTGAGTCAACTTCGTCGACGATAACGAAATTATGTTCACGCTGAACTTTCTTCTCCTTATGAGTAACCATGTTATCACGGAGATAGTCAAAACCGAATTCGTTATTTGTTCCGTAAGTGATATCGCAAGCATATGCTTCACGACGTTCGTCATCGTTGAGTTCGTGTGTGATACAGCCGATTGTAAGACCTAAAAATCTGTAAACCTTACCCATTTCTTCGGACTGGTATTTAGCAAGGTAGTCGTTTACTGTTACAACATGAACACCCTTGCCGTCAAGTGCGTTGAGATATGATGCAAGACAGGCAACGAGAGTTTTACCTTCACCTGTTTTCATTTCGGCAATTCTTCCCTGATGAAGAACGATAGCACCTATTACCTGAACGGGATAAGGCTTTTTGCCGAGAACACGCCATGCTGCTTCACGGCAGGTTGCGAGTGCTTCGGGGATTATATCATCAGTAGACTCACCGAAAGAAAGCCTGTCTCTCAGTTTGTTTGTCATATCCTTGAGTTCGGCATCCGACATCTTTGAATATTCTTCTTCGAGGTCGAGAACCTTTTGCTTTATCGGTTCGATACGTTTGAGTTCCTTAACGCTGTAAGAACCGAAAATTTTATCTAACATTGCCATTTTTCTCACTCCGCCTTATTTATTTTGATATAAAAACAATCAAGTTACATTTTAACATATAATAGTGTCAAAGTCAATAATTTTATGCCAATAAATCTGTTAAATCTGCCAATTTATTTCTTCTATGCCGTTAGCCTTCAAAAAATCATTCGCTTTTGAGAAGTGACGACATCCGAAAAAGCCGTTATATGCTGAAAGAGGACTCGGATGAGCAGCCTCTAAAATCTTATGAGAAGGGTTTGTTATAAGAGTCTTCTTATTTCTTGCGTTTCTTCCCCAGAGAATGAAAACCATGGGTTTTTCACGGTTATTGAGATGAGAAATCACTGTATCGGTAAAAGTTTCCCAACCTTTTCCCTGATGAGAATTGGCTTGTCCTTCTCTTACTGTAAGAACTGCATTGAGAAGCAGAACGCCATCCTCTGCCCATTTTGTAAGAGTTCCGTTCTGTGGTTCTGTGAAACCTATGTCATCATGAAGTTCTTTAAAAATATTTTTGAGCGAAGGAGGTTTTTCTATTCCCTCTCTTACAGAAAAGCAGAGTCCGTGTGCCTGACCTTCGCCATGATATGGGTCCTGTCCGATGATTACTGCCTTTACTTTATCGTAAGGTGTGTATTTAAGGGCATTGAAGATGTCATACATATCAGGAAAAATTCTTCTTGTGAAATATTCCTGCTTTAAAAATTCGCGAAGTTTAAGGTAATATTCCTTATCAAATTCCCCTTTGAGAATTTCATCCCAGTCGTTGCCTATGTTAACCATAGTTAAAAACTCCTTCCGATACAAATAATACACGGATATTATACCATAGAATGACTCAATAATCAAACTAAGAAACGGTATAGAAACTGTGATGTGTCAAAACTGTCATAATGTGTGTTTTTTATTTTAAAAAACTTGATATGTTTATAAAAATGTAGTATAATTATCTGAATAGATAAAATCAACTCAGAATCGGAGGGATTTGTTTTGTATCCTTTTTTAGTATGCTTTCAGCTTATATTGGTTATTGCAGCCGTTGTTACGCTTATAGAAATTATATCTTCAAATCCGTTGCTTGAAGGGAAATATCTCTTTATTGCACTTTGTGGTGCGATAGTTCATTCAACAGGATATCTTATAGAAATAACATCAAAAAACCTCAGTTCTGCGATGGTTTCTGTAAAATTCCAGTATTTAGGGCTTTGTTTTGGATTGTTTATGCTTCTGATGTATTCTTTCAAAGCTTGCCGAACAAAACTTCCCGAAATCATAAAAGGCTTTTTTCTTCTGATAAATACAGTTACCTGTCTGCTTGTTTTTACAACAGATATTCTAAACCACCAGCTTTATTACAAATCATTTTCTTTTGAAACAGAAGGATTATATCCTCATCTTGTTCTTGTAAAAGGACCTTATTATTACATACATACAACCACTGCACTAATAATGATAATCGTTCTTGTTATTATGGGAGTTATACGCTTTTCTGCAGCAGCAAAAGCAAATATACAGGATACAAAATTCATAGCTGCGATAATCGGGGTCGGTTCGTTATCTGTAATTGTTGTGTTGCTCTACAATACAGGTGCACTTCAGTATTATGACCCTTCTTCGCTTCTTTTTGTTCTTATGTGTATTTTCATAAGATTCAATATCTATGACATCGGCGAAAGTGCCATGCAGATTGTAACCGAATCGATAAATCAGAGTATCATTGTTGTCGACAAGAACTATATGTATATCGACTGCAACCCTGAAGCAAAAAAGGTTTTCCCTGAACTTGAAGAAGGCAATTTTGAAAGAAAGAGAATAGGCTCATACCTTACCGTTCTCGAAGATATATTCGTTACACAAAGCAATCACGAATTCAAGATAAGAGATAGATTTTACCGTGCAGATGTATTCCCTGTAACCTCTAAAAACTCTGACAAGATATCAGGTTATGCCGCTTGTATTACAGACTGCACACAGAGTCATTTCAATATGAGAGATATTATTGAAATGAAGAACAAGGCAGACAATGCAAACAGAGCAAAGAGTGAATTTCTTGCTAATGTATCACATGAAATAAGAACTCCTATGAACTCTATTCTCGGTATGGCAGAACTTGCGCTCAAAGAAGATATGAGCGACAGTGTAAGAGAAAAAATATGTGATATAAAGGTTGCGGGAGATACGCTTTTAACCCTTATAAATGATATTCTCGACTTTTCAAAAATCGAAGCGAACAAGGTCAGTGTTGAAAATGTCCATTACCATATTCCATCGCTTATTATGGACGTTACAAACATAATCGGAGTAAGACTTTCGGAAAAGAAAATCTCATTTGAGGTTGATGTTGAACCTTCTATTCCGAATATCCTTTCGGGTGACGAAAAGAAGATAAAGCAGATTCTTATAAATCTTCTCGGAAACGCTGTAAAATACACTAAAGAAGGTTCTGTTGCGTTTATTCTCAAATGGGAACAGAAAGGCAATATGGCAATACTCAAGGGTGAGGTAAGAGATACGGGCGTCGGCATCAGAGAAAGTGAAATCGGAAACCTTTTCCAGAGTTTCCAGAGAATTGACTCAAGAAAGAACCGTTCTATCGAAGGTGCAGGGCTTGGTCTTACTATAACAAAGAAATATCTCGAACTTATGAGTGGAACTATCGAAGTAGAAAGTATTTATGGAAAAGGCTCATCTTTCTTCTTTACAATCCCTCAGCTTATAATCGACAATACTCCTTGTGAATTCGACCTTAACAAGAGAAGAAATGTTCAGAAGGCATTTGTCAATTCATTCTTTGCACCCGAAGCTAAAATCCTTGTTGTTGACGATAACCAGACAAACCTCAAGATTGCATCGGGATTCCTTAAAACATATAAGATTGAACCTGACACAGCACTCAGTGGAAAAGAATGTCTTTCTATGATTGAAAAGAAGAAATATGATATTATCTTCCTTGACTATATGATGCCTGTTCTTGATGGTATCGACACATTACAGCTTATAAGAGCAAAGTCGGAAGAAGATGAATATTTCGCAAACGTTCCCGTTGTTGCACTTACTGCCGATTCGGTAAATGGTGCTGAAAAGAAATTCATGTCAGTAGGTTTCCAGGGGTATATCTCAAAACCCATTGATGCCGAAAAACTTGAAGATACGCTCGCTATATTCCTTCCCCCTGAACTCGTTGTAATAAACGATTCTATGGGCGAACAGCCGACAGAAATAACAAATAATCTCGGTCTTTCAATAAAGGATGTGGATATAGATGAAGGTATATACAACAGTGGTGGAAATCCCGATGATTATATCGAAATACTCAAGATTTTCCTTGAATTCGGAAACGATAAGATGTCGAAGATAAAGAAGCATTTCGATGATAAGAATATCTTTGACTATACAACAGAAGTTCATTCTCTTAAAAGTTCATCGGCAAATATAGGTGCGTCTGAAATTTCTGCACTTGCCAAGGAACTTGAATTTGCAGGTAAGGATAAAAACATTGACCTTATAGAAGAAAAGACAGAACTTCTTCTCACTATGTATTCTGAACTGCTTGAAAATATAGCGATTGCAATAAAAGAATACGACAATCGCTGATTTAACGGAGGTCTTTTAAAATGATTCTTGTTATTGATGATTCTGCAGCTAATTCGATTGTTCTTAAATTCGGGCTCGGAGAAAGATATCACCTTAAATTCGCAAACTCTCCGAATTTTGCTGTGGATATTCTCACAAGAGAACAGATAAGCGCTATCATTGTAAACGCAGATATGGAATCTTCATCGGGTATCTATATTTTAAGAAGAATAAAAAATCTTCAATCTGTTTCAAAGATACATACAATAGTAATTGCTGCGAATTTAGGTCTTGCGAGAGATGAATGCTTCAATATTCCCGAAGTTTCTTTCATGAATCTTTATTCAAGCAAAGAAGATGTTCTTATGGAACTTTCAAAGTATCATCTTCCTGAAAAAACTCCAGAAGATGCACCCGAAGATGCAGATAAGAAATGCATACTCGTTGTTGACGATGACGAAATTGCACTTCGTACTCTACTTTTCCAGTTAGGACACGATTATACCGTAATAACAGCTTCGTCAGGTCAGGAAGCGTTTGAAAAAATGGCATCAAGAAAGCCCGATGTTATCCTTCTTGACGTTCGTATGCCGGGAATGGACGGAATAACATTCTTCAAAAAGATGAAGGCCATTGCCGAATACAGAGAAATTCCGACAATTTTTCAGACAGGTGTTGCTGATGTTGAAACTGTATGCGAATGTATAAGCATAGGTTCTGACGGATATGTAATCAAACCTGTTCAGAAAAATATGATTATCGAAAAGATTGAGGAAGTTCTCGGAAAAGAGCTTTCTAAAAAACATATTCTCATAATCGAGCCCGACAACGAAATATGTAAAATCCTTAAAAATCATCTCGAGGAAGATTTCAAGATAAGCATTGAAAGTTCGATTTCATTTGCACTCTACTTCCTTGGAAAGCAGGCACCCGACCTTATTCTTCTTGATGATGAAAATCCCTGTTCGGCTTATTATAAAATCAGAGCAAAGAGCATAAACGCACCTATCATTCTTCTTTCAAGAATGTGTAACAAGAGAACTATTCTTGAAAAATGCATATCGCTCGGTGCGTCGGGGCTTATAAACAACCCTTATAACAAGAATGAAATTATGGAGAATATAAAGTTCTCACTTGACATTCCGTAACCAAAAAATCCCCTTAATCAAGGGGATTTTTTATTTTTGTCATTATTCCGATATAGGCCATAGCAGAATATTCTGTTTCGCCCGAAAGTTTTATGAGAGGAATTTCAAACGGCTCGTATTTCTTTCCACTTAAAGATAAAATCTCCCTCTGAACAGAAACTACTATTTCGTCATCAGAATTACTGCTGTATCCTATGGTATCTTTTGCACCTCCACATGTTATTACATTCACCTTTTCTGATGAAAGTTTTTTCAGTGCCTCCTTGTCATCCGAAGAAACAATGACATCTGAATTTTCAGGGATTTTTTCTATTATTGAATTATCACCCGAAACACAGACAACTATATTTTTATCGGAAAGTCTTTTTAAAAGTGAGGAAATATCATCAGAAGAAAACAGACACACAACCATAAAAACCACCCTGCATACTTTTACTTTTTAAGTAATGTGTGCAGAGTGGTATTTTTTTATTCTTCACTATAAATTTTCATTATTTCGATAGCAGTTTTTATTCCGTCAACAGAAGCACTCATAATGCCTCCTGCATAACCTGCACCTTCACCCGCCGGGTAAAGATTAGAAAACGAAACAGAGGTTCTTTCTTCATTACGAAGTATTCTTACAGGTGATGAAGTTCTCGTTTCAGGTGATGTGAGAAGTGCGTTTTTATCTTTGAAGCACTGCATTTTGTTACCGAATTTCATAAGTCCCTTTCTCATCATATCGGTTATAAACGATGGGAAAAGTTTGTCAAAATCAGCTTTTTCAACGCCTATTGCGTAACTCGGATTTACCGAAAGATTATCTATCCCTATCTTTTTATCAAGGAAATTTCCGACAGAAACGGCTGGTGCACGATAATTCTTTCCACCGAGAACAAACGCTGTCTTTTCGATATTTCTCGCAAAGTCAACGCCGTCTAAAGCGTTCTTTCCGAAATCATCGGGAGAAACGGAAACAACAACTGCTGCATTTGAATTTTCGGCGTTTCTTGAAAACTCGCTCATTCCGTTTGTTACAACGGTTTCTTCTTCACTTGACGACGGAACAACATATCCCCCAGGGCACATACAGAAGGTATACACTCCCCTCTCGCCCTCACGATATGAAAGTTTGTATTCTCCCTCAGGAAGCATAGGGTTATCGTAGTTTTTTCCATAAAGGCTTTTGTTTACTTCTACTCGTTTATGTTCTATTCTCGCACCGACAGAAAAGGGTTTGGGTTCAATAAAAACGCCTTTTTTAAGTAAGGTTTCAAAGGTATCTCTTGCGCTATGACCTATAGCAAGAATTATTGCAGAGCATTTTATTTCATCATCTTTTGTCACAACGGATTTTATTCTGTCGTTTTCTATGATAAAATCATCTACCTTTGTATTGAAACGGATTTCTCCACCGAGTTCTATAATACGGTTTCTGATATTTTTAACCACTGTTCTGAGTTTATCCGTTCCGATATGTGGATTTGATTTTGTAAGGATTTCATGTGGTGCACCGAATTCGGCAAATCTTTTCAAGGCATAGGAGCAGAGTTCATCACCTATACGGGTTGTCAGTTTGCCGTCTGAGAATGTTCCTGCCCCACCCTCTCCGAACTGAACATTGGATGAGGTATCAAGAATGGCATTTTTAAAGAAATTTTCAACAGCCTCTACTCTTTCATCAACCGATGCGCCTCTTTCAAGAACTATCGGGCGATAGCCGTTTTCAGAGAGGATAAGAGATGCCATCATGCCGGCAGGTCCGAAACCGACAACTATTATTCTTCCTTCATGACGAAGTTTTCCCTTAACGATAACGGGTTCTTTTTCTTCGTAATATTTAACACCGTTTTTTTCTGAAATCTTCTGTTCGAGTTTTTCTGATGAAAGTGTTAAACAAACGCTTGAAACAAGTTTTATATCATCGTTATGTCTTGCATCGAGAGAGGTTTTGTTTATTGCAGAAGAAATAACATCAGAACTTTTTAAACCTGCTTTTTTTACGGCTTGTGAGATGATTTCTTCTTTTTTGGCTGAGAGCGGAGTTTTTATCTCCGAAACTATTATAGGCATATGAATATCCTTTCATAAGTAAAAATCTGAGGGACTACATAAAAGTCCCTCAGTGAAGTTTATTTTTCTTTTGCCTGGAACGCAACTACCTGGCTTCCTGTTGCCCACACAACATCATCACCGGGAACATAGACCTTGATAGGTGCTCTGATATAGACATTACTTGTGATACTGCTTGAAACAGAGCTTAAATCAAGCTGAACAACAATATCATCGACTGTGAGTCTTTCAAGAACATCAGCCTCACCGACAAATGTTATATCCCATCCTGTTGTTGCGGGAATAATATCATAATCGGCAGGTTTATTTATAATAACAATATCATTTCTGCTGACTGTTATCATTCTTGTTGTAAGGTTTTCAAGTGGGAATTCAAGCGTTACTTCGCTTACCTGAGAAAGATTTTCCATTTCGGATTCTTCGGTGAATTCAAGTGGAACTGTTACTGTATATCCGGGAGTTACTTTTCGAAGGTCGATAGTGCAGAGGTAAATCTCGCCTAAATTCTCGATTTTCTCGGGAGGTGCAGCAACTTCTATTTCTTCAACGCTCTGAGTATATTCAATATCTTCAAGCGAAAGATTTTCGGGAACATTTATGAAGCTTACAACGAGAGGCAACGTTTTTCTCATTGTTACAGGAACATTTATCGCAAATGAATTTTTGCTGAGCGATAATCCTTCGGAAGAAATAACTGTATTGTTATGATAAAGAACAAGGTTATTTCCTTCTGAAATCTCCTGAGATTCAGTAAGCTGCATTTCGGAAAGATTCTGAATTTTACATTTTGTGATATAATTTACTCTTTCTTCGGGTCCTGTTATAGTTATTGACGGGGTTGTCACTTCGGCATTGCCCTTAAGATAGCCATCGGCTGCAACGATATTGGGAATATCGGCTGTTAAATCAAAACTCTTAGAAATAATCTTGTCAAAGCTTACTTTTATTTTATCGGGAACGACTGTATATTCAAAATCAGCGTCCTTATCCTTACATTCGATATTCAGTTTCAGTTCATATTCACCCGCGTCGTTTACTTCTGTTATTTCAGGTCTTGCTACAAAATCAGATGACGAAAGACCACCTATTGACGCACGCTGACCCTTTATTGTCGCTTTTACTGTCTGTTCAGACATATCGATTACACTAAGACGGTTCCTCTCGGCAACCGTTCCCTCTAAATCAACCTCAACTGCGATATTACGATAGGTTACGGTTGTTGTCGGATAAGCCGAAACGGATATTATAAACCATGCACCGAGTGCTATCAAAAGCGAAATAATTCTCATTCCGAAATCTTTTCGCATATTAACAACAAGTTTTTTGAAAAATTCTTTTATTTTCATTCTTTATTACCTCTTGCCAGACGCTTTTTCTCTCTTTCGGTATACGCAGGCTTTTCAGTTATGAGTTTTGAGCGAAGATGTTTTCTGAGGCTGTCTCTTGTGAAGCCTCTTGTGAGTTCACCGTTTTCGGCAACCGATATAGTTCCTGTTTCTTCGGAAACAACTATTACGATAGCATCCGAAACTTCACTCATTCCTATTGCTGCTCTGTGTCTTGAGCCGAGTTTTTTATTTATGAGTTCTTCTTTCTGTGGTGCAGGAAGGAAGCAAGCAGCAGCGATTACTTCTCCGTCTCTTAAAATAGCAGCACCGTCATGAAGAGGGGTTTTGGGATAGAAAATATTTCCGAAAAGTTCCTTTGAAGGAATGGCGTTAAGCCTTGTTCCTGTGTCGATATGTTCACCGAGACGAATCTGTCTTTCGATAACTATGAGAGCACCTGTTGTTGTCGCTGAAAGTTCATCACAAGAATCGGAAATTGCATCTATCGCTGTTTCCCATCTTGCGTTCATACCATCGGGTTCATTACCTGTTATAAAGCCTATACGTCTGAATTCTGTTCTACCCATTTTTTCAAGGGCACGGCGAATTTCGGGCTGGAAAAGAATGATAATAGCAAGAATACCTATGCTGAATACACTCTTCAAAATAAATTCAATAGCCCTAAGCCCTATCGCCCACGAAATAAAGTAAACAACAAGAAGAATACCTACGGCTTTGAGTAGCTGATTTGCCTTTGTTTCTCTTACAAGTTTCCATGCCTCAAATATAAGAATGGCAAGGATAAGAATATCTATTACATCCATAATCCTTATAGAACGGATTACGGATAAAACTTCTTCGATAAAGTTATAAATCGCTTCCATATAAACTTCCTTTCAAAAGGGTTTATGTAACGGGTGGAAATCTCACCCGTTTTACTCAGATAAACACTATTTTAATTGTAACAATTTTTGCCGATAAATTCAAGGCTTTTTCAATATTTTTTTCAAAGAATAAATCAGTTCGTCAACCTGATTTACATTATTGAAAACAGAGGGTGCAAAACGGAGAGTTCCATTCGGTGCTGTTCCTAAGGCTGTGTGTGCCATTCCCGAACAATGAAGACCTCCTCTGAGATAAATTCCGTCATCGCTGAGCAATGATGCAAGTTCGTTGGGTGTAAACCCCTCTGCGTTGAAAGAAACTATCGGAGCATAATTTCCACCGTTTTCACGGTATATCCTGATTCCGTCAATCCGTGAAATTCCGTTTATAAAGCGATTACAGAGCATTTCTTCATGTTTTCTTATATTTTCCGTTCCTTTTGAAGAAACAAAATCAATACCTTTTCCGAGTGCGTGTATTCCTATTACATTTACTGTTCCCGATTCCAACAAATCAGGCATAAACGAAGGCTGTTCAAAAACCATTGAAAGTGAGCCTGTTCCTCCCTCGATAAGAGGAGAAAGACTGTATTTTCCGTCGGATACCAGAAGTCCTGTTCCCGTCGGACCGTAAAGTCCCTTATGACCCGGGGCGCAGATAAAATTTATTCCGTTTCCTACTTTCAGAGAAACAACACCTGCTGCCTGTGCAGCATCGACAATAAAACAGATATTTCTTCTTCTGCATAGTTCTGCTATCTTTTCAATCGGAGGTATCTGTCCCGTTACATTACTTGCCGCTGTGCAGACTATAAGTCTTGTATCGGGACGAATAGCATTGCTGAAAGAATTTACTGTCATATTATCATCGGGATAGATATGGGCAACAGAATATCCCACTCCCTTTTTTGACAGGGAAAATACAGGTCTTACAACGGAGTTATGCTCGAAATCAGATATAACTATGTGTCCCCCGTATCTGTTCATTATTCCCTTTATCGCAAAATTCAGAGCCTCTGTGCAGTTAAGTGTAAAAACCACATTTTCGGGTTCGGCACCGAAAAAAGATGCTGCTTTTTTTCTCGAAACATAAACTGCCTCAGCAGTATCAACAGAAAGACGATGTCCACTTCTTCCCGGATTTCCACCATATCTTTCCATCGCCTCTGAAACTGCCGCATTAACTGTTTCAGGCTTAGGAAATGTCGTTGCGGCATTATCAAAATTAATCATTTCTGAAACCCCGTGTTTATAATACTCCCCGGGGTTATTCCTGCAGATTCAAGCAGAGAAACTGCATATTCGATATTTCCTTTCAGTCTTACGCTGTATCCACAGCCCGATGCGTAATTTTTCGGCGTTCTTTCGACAGCGCAGGCATATCCGTTTGATTTTAATATATCACAAGCCTTATTAGCAAGAGTTATCGACGCTATTGTTATAAGATAGGTTGCCAAAGCATATCACCTCTTTATATCTCAGGGATAATACAGTATATGCAAAGGCGTGGATTTTGTCATTTTTTAGGGACAGTAAGAAAATGGCTCTCTGAAAGCATAGCCATAACCTCTTCATCAGGAACATCTCCGGGGATTTTAACAGTGTTCCAATGGACTTTATTCATATGATAGCCCGGAATGACCGACACATAAACCTCTCTCCACAAGTCAGACTGCATAGGGTCGCCCTTGAAATTTATCCAGATTTCGCCCTCTCTATCAAAGAATAAAGCAAAAATTTTCTTATTCTTTCTGTGTCTTACAACAACAGTTTCATCATCAAAAGGACAATCCTCATAAGCATCTGTGAATGTAAGGCAGAAATCTATCCATTTTCTTTTAAGTTCTTTTGTATTCATATTATCTTTCCTTTTTAATTTTAATTGACTGAAACATACTAATATGGTAAAATATATCTGTATATAAATATAACAAAATCTGAACGGAGTGGCAATATGGAAAACAAAATAAATCTTCTCGTTGAAAACATTGAAAAGGTTATCGTCGGAAAAAGAAGTGTTATCGTTGAAGTAATAGCAGCGATGCTTTCGGGTGGACACGTTCTTATAGAAGACGTTCCCGGCGTCGGAAAGACAAAACTCGTTGCAGCGCTTGCAAAATCCGTTGACGGAAAATTCAATCGTATACAGCTTACCCCTGACATTATGCCTTCGGACATAATCGGATTTTCTATGCTCAATTCAGAAACACACGTATTTGAATACAGAGAAGGTGCTGCTATGTGTAACTTCCTTCTCGCTGACGAAATAAACCGTGCTTCCCCAAAGGCACAGTCAAGCCTTCTTGAAGTTATGGAAGAATTTCAGATAAGCCTTGACGGAAAGACACACAAGCTTCCCTCGCCTTTTATGACACTTGCTACTCAGAACCCCGTTGAAACATACGGAACATATCACTTACCCGAAGCACAGATGGACCGTTTTATCATGCGTGTTTCTATGGGATACCCCACAAATGCCGAAGAAATCGAAATTCTCGGAAGAATGGAATTTGAAAACCCGATAGACAGGATTTCTGCTGTTGTTTCTCTCGATGAAATAACAGAATATCAGAAGAAGGTTACAGAAGTAAAGACTTCTCCTCAGATAAAGACATACATCATGTCAATTATTGAAGCGACAAGAAGGTCGGATGACATAAAGCTCGGCGTTTCTCCCAGAGGAAGCCTTTCACTCCACAAAGCAGCGAAGGCTTACGCATTCATAAACGGCAGAGATTATGTTATTCCCGATGATGTAAAGAAAATGGCAATACCCGTTCTCTCACACAGAATTATGCTTTCTCAGAAGGGTAAGGCAGCATATTCAACTCAGCAGAATGTTATTGCCTCGATTTTAGGAACTGTTCCTGTTCCGGTTACGGAGAATGTATGAGAAATAAAAAAGCAGTAATAGAATATGTTGTCTGCCTTTTACTCGCCGTCGCTTATCTTATTTTCCTTGACGGCAAGGCAGGAATGTTTATTCTTATAGCACTCATAACTGCCCCGATAATTTCTGTTCTTATAACGCTTTATGCCAAATCAAAGCTCGAATTTTCTTTTGATACAGAAAAAGGTATTTTAGGAAAGGGCACAAAGACAAACGGGGTTGCCTCGTTCTCCTCCGGTGCTTTTCTTCCGACTCCTTTTATAACTGTTGAGCTTTTTGCAGACGAACATTTTTACTGCAATCAAAAGAATTTCAGACTTGCTTTAAAGCCTAAAACAGAAAGAAAATTATCGACAGAACTGACAGGGCTTATATGTGGAAAAGGCAGAACGGGAATTTATTCTGTAAGCATTTCAGACTATTTAGGACTTGTTACCTTTGATGTATATACTGAAAGAGGGCTTATGGAATATTCAAAGTCCATAGGAATTATCCCTGATATTCCTGATACAACGCTAAAAAACGAGCTCATAAAAAGTGCCTGCGCAGTTATATCATCTGAAGACGCCGAAGAAACAGAAGATACCGTTCATACATTCGGTGGAAATCCCGGATTTGAGCATCGTGAATATGAACCGGGTGACCCGATAAAAAGAATAAACTGGAAACTTTCTTCAAAATATGACAAGCTCATGGTAAGGCTTGATGAAGGCACTGCTGAAGCAAAGCAGTATGCTGTTCTTGATTTTATGCCTGATAATGACCCCGACAAAACAACTTCTCTTTATAACGAAGAAAGAATTACCGAGGGGCTTCTTGCTTTCGCAGCAGTTATATCAAAACTCGGTAAGGAGCTTATACTCTTTATTCCATTTAAAGATGGCTGGCAGCAGAGAAGTATAAAAACTATGGATGATGTTTATGAATTACAGTTTTTATTCTCTGATTTTGAGTATAAGGATATTCCACTTTCAAGACTTCCTGAAGATGTTATAAACGGTGAATTGAGAGTCGGTGTTATAACCCTTTTCACAAATTCTCCCGATGCGAAACTTCTTTCGGTAAGCGACACGCTTATCTCAAAAGGTTCTGTTGTATTTACAGCGATTGCTGTTCCTACAACTATGGATATTCCTGATTTATGGATAATAGGCGATGATTACACTTTCACAAAATACATTTAAGGTGGATATATGAAAGATTACGCTAAAAAAGCAGCGTTTCCGATAATTTTATCAACACTGCTTGTTTCAATGACAATGAACATATACAACGATTCGGAAATAATCCCGATTACTGTTCTTGCATTTATATTCATAACCATTCTTTTCTTTCTTTTCAAGCTTCTCACTAAAAGAAAAATTTTAGGTGGTCTTGTTTATACGGCAATTCTTATCGGTGTTCTTTTCTTTATGATGAGTTATATGTTTTCCAACTGGTATGCAGCGCCGATGCCGTTTTCAAGCTGGTTTTACGCTGCACAGGATGAATCGACGAAATTCGCTCCTTTCTCGATAATCCTGTTTGTAGGAATGGCTTTTTTCCTTTCATCTGTTCTTTTCTACTACACTCAGATTATTTACAGAAGTGCTGCTGTTCTTTTGTGTTCACTCATTCCTTTTGCTATATATGCAAAACGATATGAAACTCCCGAAACGATATATATCGCAGCTGTTCTGATTGTTTTCCTTGCGCTTATGGTGCATCAGAGGCAGCTTTCTCATAAAGAACATATCGTTCTGACCGACGGTTCATACTGGATTTCGGTTTCTTTATTCGTCGGCGTTGTAATAGGGCTTGCGATAATACTTCCGAAACCTCAGGTTACTCCTTTAAGAGATACATTTGACGAAATGATTGAGGCTATGGAGGGCGTTACGGTTGACACCGACCAGGTTATCGGAAAGCTTCAGACAGAAACCGACGGAAGTGAATTCAACGAAGCACCGACGGGGAAAATGTATTATTATGTGCTTTCTGATGATGCTCCGTTATACCTTAAATCGCAGACTTATGATGAATATGCAGGAAAACGAAGATGGAGAGTAAGCGAAAAATACTATGTAAGCGGATATCCTGACTGGGAAAATACAACTTTATTCACCGACTATAAGGACATTGTTGATGTTATAAAGGAATATCAGGAATTAAACGGAATTTCAGATGGATATTATACTCCTGACATAGACCATCCACCTGCTGCCGAAGCAGAAATCTATGCTGTTGATTTTCCTTCTCAATATGCTCTGACAACAAACGGAATACACTATATCACAGAAATCGACGGTGACAGCAGAGTTACCTATGAAAACGCCCATGGTGATATTTTCTGGGAAGTTTCATATATGCCACCCAACGATAAATATAAAATCCACTATTCATCTGAAAACTGGGATATAGAAAACGGTGCGATAAAATTTGCAATGCAGTTTGACCGAAAGTCTTTCAGAGAACTTTTAACCGAAATAGAAAAATGTGATGATGAAGAAATATTCGATGAAGCTGCTGAGTTGTATCTTGCAAAATATTTCATAGAAGAACTTGATGATGCAGAAAAATACCTTGATGATACAAAGGGAGAGATTTCTGATGAAATCAAAGCTCTTGCAGCTGAAATAACAAAGGATTGTAACTCAGACTATGAAAAAGCCCTTGCTATAAGAAATTATTTTATTTTCGGAGATTATCGCTATCAGTTAGGATACAGGGCATCAGGCAGCGACATAGAAACATTCATCTTTGAGGATAAAACAGGTATATGTGTTGACTATGCAACAGCAACCGTACTTCTTGCAAGAGCTTCGGGGCTTCCTGCAAGATACACAACAGGATTTTTAATGACAGAGCCTGTGTCAGACGGATATTATGCTATAAGAGACAAACACGGTCATGCCTGGGCTGAAATATATATTTCAGGTTATGGATGGATGACGATTGACTCTACACCTGCATCGGATACATCAGACGGTATAACGGAAAATACAGAACAGAATATCGACCCTGCTGAAACTATGTGGCTTGTCTTTGTTCTGTCAGGTATCGGCGTTTTACTTGCAATAATGATTATAGTATTTATGCCGACAATAAAAGAAGGAATTTTCAGAATTATCTTCTCACTTTCAAATGGTGAAAAGAAGATAGTAAGACTTTATAAGAGAACATCAAAACTTTTAGGAAAGAAATCGGGTGAAAATACCGAAGCCTTTTCTACTGTTGAACTCTCTGTTCTTGCAAAGGAAAAATTCGGATACGACATTTCTCCTATCACAAAGCTTACTGAAAAGGTTTGTTACGGAAGAATGACAGCCGAAAGAAAAGAAGCGAAAAACAGTTTTGAATGTTATAAAGAACTTTAAAAGGTAATCAAAAAGAAGAAGTAAAATAAAAATCCCGAAGCTTTAAGCTTCCGTATTTTTTGTTTGGTCGGATTTTAAGGAATAACAGTAACAGTAAA
>JAZNQY010000096.1:0-28729 GCA_045590375.1 Oscillospiraceae bacterium
CTTCTTTAGCCAGCTCGATACCGCCGTCGCCGCCTTTGCCCCATACTTCGGACAGAGCAACGTTAACGCCCAGTTCTTTACATTTATCTTCAACCAGTTTCAGTTCTGCTTCTGTGTCAGTAGGGAATCTGTTGATTGCTACTACTGCAGGCAGTCCGTAAACCTGAGTGATGTTTTCAACGTGCTGCAGCAGGTTTGGCAGACCTTTTTCCAGAGCTTCCAGATTTTCATTGCCCAGATCAGCCTTAGCAACACCGCCGTGGTGTTTCAGAGCTCTTACTGTTGCAACTACAACTACAGCGGAAGGTGTGATTCCTGCCATACGGCATTTGATGTCCAGGAACTTTTCAGCACCCAGGTCAGCACCGAAGCCCGCTTCTGTTACTACATAGTCAGCCATCTTCATAGCCATTCTTGTAGCCATGATGGAGTTACATCCGTGAGCGATGTTTGCGAAAGGACCACCGTGGATGAATGCAGGCGTGTTTTCAAGTGTCTGAACAAGGTTAGGTTTGAGTGCATCCTTGAGGAGCGCAGTCATAGCACCACAAGCACCGATATCTCTTGCGAAAACGGGCTTGCCGTCAAAATCATAAGCAACGAGAATGTTGCCGAGTCTCTTCTTTAAGTCTTCAAGGTCAGCTGCAAGACAGAGAATAGCCATGATTTCTGATGCAACTGTAATGTTGAAGCCGTCTTCACGGGGAACGCCGTTGATTTTTCCACCGAGACCAACATTTACAAATCTGAGCGCTCTGTCGTTCATATCCATACAACGCTTGAAAAGAATTCTTCTCTGGTCGATTTTAAGTTCGTTACCCTGCTGAAGATGATTGTCTATCATAGCACAGAGGAGGTTGTTAGCAGCTGTAATAGCATGCATATCGCCTGTGAAGTGGAGATTGATATCTTCCATAGGAACAACCTGTGCATATCCACCACCTGCTGCGCCACCCTTGATACCGAAAACGGGGCCGAGTGATGGTTCACGGAGCGCTAAAACTGCGTTCTTGCCTATGCATTTCATAGCTTCTGCAAGACCAACGCTTATTGTTGTCTTTCCTTCTCCTGCGGGAGTGGGGTTGATAGCTGTAACGAGGATGAGTTTTCCGTCTTCCTTGTCCTTTACTTCACTGAAAAGGCGTTCTGTAACCTTTGCCTTGTAGTGACCGTAAGGTTCGATGTCATCTTCACTGATTCCGAGATTTTTTGCAATTTCGGTGATTTTGAGCATTTTCGCCTGCTGAGCAATTTCGATGTCTGTAAGCATTTTAATTGTCCCCTTTTCGATAAATTTTCATTGTTTTTCCGGTTACCCTTTGTTGTTTAAGGTGCATAAAAAACACCTGCTTTCATTATACCATATATACACAAGCAACGCTATTATCATATATGACAAATTATTAGTCTGTTAGTTCTTTTTTATTACACATAAAAGCAAAACAAGGGTACCGAGCAATAACTCAGTACCCTTCATTTTAAGACTTATCATAAAAAACGGCATAGCCTCTGTCTGAATGTGAATAAACACTCATAACAAATCCTATCGCAATATACATACTTACCATAGCCGTTCCACCGTCGCTTATAAACGGCAAAGGAACACCGATAACGGGCATAACGCCTAAAACCATTCCTATATTTACAAAACAGTGTATGAGCATAAGTGCGAAAACGCCCATACAGATATATTTACCGAGATTGTCGTCGGCGATATGTGCATTGACAAGAATTTTTATACAGATATAACATAAAAATCCGACAGTAACCATACAACCCACAAAGCCTAAGGTCTGTCCTATATAAGAAAAGATGAAGTCGTTGTGTGCATCGGGAACATAATAGTATTCCCCACCGAAAAGTCCCTTACCGAAAAGTTGTCCCGAGCCGAGCGCAATCTTTCCTGCTGCCTGCTGGTCGCCTGCTGTTGTGTCAAGGTCAGGATTAAAAAGAACGAGAATTCTGTTTTTATGTGTAGGTCCTAAAACAAAGAACCACGCAGCTGCTGCGAGAGCAGGAAGTGCAACTAAAACAGCAACGATATATTTATAGGAAATACCTGCCGCAAATACCATAACAGCAACAATGGCAGTAAATACAAGAACTGTTCCGTAGTCGTTCTGAATAAAGATTATTCCCATAGGAACAGCTGCATGAATTACAAGCAGAAGAAGCTGTATCGGCTGATTTATTCTGTCATCAACCTTTGAAAGATGATATGCAAATGTAAGGATAAATGCAAGTTTCAGAAATTCAGAAGGCTGAATAGACATAAATCCTATATCAAGCCAGTTTACGTTGTTTGAGCCTTCTCGCCCGAAGCCTAACGGTGTGAAAAGTAAAAGTGATAAAATCAGACAGGCAGGTCCGTATAAAAACCATAGCTTAACAAATTTCCTGTAATCAAGCGCCGAAAGGACCATAGCCCCTGCCATTCCTATAAAAACGGCAACAAGCTGTTTTTTATATTCGCTTGTTGTAAGATAACTGATAAGCCCGTTATGAACGATTGAATATATAAGAACAATGCTGAAAAGAGAACATATACCAACAATGATAAAAAGCTGTTTGTCAAGTTTTTTGAAATACTGCCATATAAATCTGAAAACTGCCTTAACCATAATATTTCTCCTTTCTTTATGATATAAAAAATCGTCCTCAAGAAAATCCTGAGAACGATTTGAATGGCGGAGACGGTGGGATTCGAACCCGACACAAATGCCGTTCTCAATATATTTCGCGAGATTTCGACTAACTTTTGACTAACTTTTTTAGAAATCTTTCAACTGTTCTGCAGTCTGTCTTCTCTTGAGTTCGGTAAGATGAGTATATATTTCCTGCGTTGTATGAACATCCACATGGCCGAGCAGTTCCTGCGCCGACTTTACATCTATATCCAGTTCATAAAGTCTTGTCGCATAGGCGTGTCGGAGTTGATGAAGGGTGCATTCCACTCCGTTTTCTTCCTGGAATTTCTCCCAGAGTGCCCTTACCCTGCTCTCTGTAAGCATCTTTCCGTTTTCCTCGAAAAGCAAACCTTTTATATTTCTCTTGAGAAGCTCCTCTTTAAGAGGCTTTAACAATGGTATAGTTCTTATACCTGCTGCTGTCTTCGGGAGTTTGAGTCTCGGCTCGATGCCCTCAAAGTACACAGACTTATCTATTATAATAGTATCATTGTCAAAATCGATATCATCAATCGATAAAGCAAGAAGTTCTCCTCTTCTGCATCCCGTATAGAGAGCAGTCAAAGCGAGCAGGTTGTCTGACGCCTTTATTTTCTCAATATCTTCGGGAGAAGCAGCTTGTCTTTCGACCTTTGATAAGTTTCTCGGAACTCTGACAACGGCGCAAGGGTTATTTTGAAGATTTCCGTAAAGGATGCCATAATTGAATATCTGGCTGAGTATCTGCAGTTTGGTAACAACCGTCTTACGAGAATATTTCTGCGCGGCATACCTATTTATATATAGTTGCACATCCTGGGGAGTTATATTCGATATCCTCTGACTGCCGAACTCCGCAACAGCATCCTCTTTAGCAGGCTTATATCCTCTGAGTGTTGTCGGCGAGAGTGTCGGGACAATGTTGTCATACCATTCTTCAGCAACAGCCGAAAAAAGTTTCCCCTTGCTCTGTTCTTCTTCATAAGCAAGGATTTTTTTGTTGACTTCGGCAATAGTCTTTCCGTAGAAGGCTTTCTTCTTGCCGTTAATTGTTATAATCTTCTGGTATCTTCCGTCGGGCCTCTTTTTCATATTCATCCCTCCGTTTTGCAGTCAACTTCAATATCCTTATTTTATAATATCATTACAACATATTTCATAAAAATCCGTTCCAAGCGAAGTCGGAAACAATGAGTATCTCTCACTCGTTAATGTATACCCATTTAACTCTGGAGTTATTTTCGCATCAATACACTGTTGAACAGAAGGATTAGATTTTATTCGTTCATAACATTTTTCATCAGGAACCTGTTCTTCAGTTTGATTCAACAATCCAAGACGAATTATATTATTCAAAGAGGTAGAAATTGCTTCCACATCTGCGTAATCAAATTCTGTAAAAAAATATTATAACTCATACGCTTTGGAGAACCAGGCATTACTGCTATCGGACGCTCAATAGCATAGATTTGCTTGTAAACTATATCTGCAAACACTCTTGCATCAAGCGGACTAAGTTGTTTTATAATTTCAACAAACGCAGGAAGAACTTTATCAGCAGTTTTTACATACATAGATTTCGCGAGTAAATTGGCATATAAATTCCTAAGACATTCGTCATCCATAGAATAAGATAGTGCTTGTATCGCTGGAATAGCAACATATAACTTAGGCTCTCTTATATCACCAGATTCTATATTCTCGAGTTTTGCTTCAAGTATTTTTTTCGTTTCTTCAACTTTGTTTTCGCGTTCACAAATCCAACACTCAAACGAAGCGAGCAAAGCGTTTATAGCGCGTCCTGCAAGCGTAACCGTCTTAACAGGTTGTGTAACAGCATGAGAAACTTCTTGAAGTGGCTCGTGAAGTCCGTCATCATAAACCTTATTCATCAATTCCGAATTATTTGCTGTAGCTTTTGCTAATTCCGTTAATACATCTGACATATTTACCACTCCTTATTGTAACTTTACTTTGCATTTGCAATTTCATCTTTCTTTTCATCAAGAAAAATCGAAAGAAGTTTTCCACAAGCAAGCGCATCGCTGATTGCTCTGTGTGCCTGTCCTGTTTCTATTCCATAGTGTTCTATAAGAGTCGTCAATTTGTAATTCTCAACACCCGAAACCATTTCTCTCGCGATAGTAAGAGTATCAACAGAATCTATCGTTCCTGAATATCCGTGTCTTATAAGTGTTTCACAAAGAAACTTCATATCAAAATCAGCATTATGAGCACATAATACGGTACGGCCATACAAGGCTACTCCCATAAAATCAACAAGTTGAGAAATCGCTGATGATTCAGAAGGTGCTGTCATAACCATACCATTTGTTATATTAGTGATTTCGGTTATTCTTGCCGGTATAGTAACTCCGGGATTCACAAGTGTCGAAAAGGTTTCGCAGGGCTTACCATTTTCAAAAAGAACTGCGCCGATTTCGATTATTCTATCTGTTTTAGGATTAAGACCTGTTGTTTCAAAGTCTATGGCTATATATTGCTTCTTCAGTCTGACAAGGGTCTCTTCCCTGAAAGCACAATTATAAAGGTCCACAGTTGCGTTATATTCTGGTTTATGTCTATTTTCATCGGGAGTGGAATTCCGTTTCTGTGGCACACAAATAAAAACAATAATTATAACTGCTATTATTACAAACAGAACTCCCATCTTACATCTTCCCTCTCAACTCGACAACCTTGCCGAGAACTATAACGGGTAAACTCTCAATATCTTCATTAGAATAGTATATAGGTTCAAAAACGGGATTGAAAGCCACAAGGCTGATTCCGTTTTTTTGTTTTACTATCTTCTTTACAGTCGCGTTCTCTCCATCAACGAGAACTACGGCAATATCCCCGCTTTCAACATCGGGTTGCTGACGGACAATAACAACATCTCCGTCGAGCATTCTCGGCTCCATGCTCTCCCCTCGGATGCGCAGAGCAAAGAACTCACCTGTTTCTGCAAGTTCGGGGGTTATTTCTTCATAACCGAGTATATCCTCTACTGCTTCGACAGGTATTCCCGCCTGGACCTTTCCGAGAACAGGGATTTTAATTCCTTTGCCATTAGGGATGTCTTCATATCTATTGGGATTAAGTCCTAATAACTCATCTGTCGTCACTCCGAAAAAGTTTGCTATCTTCATCATTGTTTCTGTATCAGGGGTTCTTTTGCCTGTTTCCCACATAGCAATAGTACCTTTGGAAATATTGAATTTTTCTGCAAAATCAACTTGTGTCAAACCTAATGCTTTGCGATAAGCTCTTATTCTTTCAGCCAACATACTATGCACCCCTTTCTTTATTTTCATTATATAACAAAATGTTAGATAGTTCAATAAATTCTCACAGTTTTTGTACATTCTTACAAAATGTTAGATTTATTATTGACATCTAACAAGTTGTGAGTTATTATTCTAACAAGATGTTAGAAAAGAAAGGAGGCTGTTTATGACAGCATTAAGGGAGATAAGACAGCGTGCCGGAGTGTCTCAAGTTGCTCTCGCTAAAAAACTTGGAGTTACATCTTCAACAGTAACACAATGGGAAAGTGGCGTTCGTAATCCTAATATTGTCATGGTAAAGAGGATAGCGAATATCTTCGGTGTAACAACAGACGAACTTTTAGCACCTATCAAAATTGATTAAGGAAAGGAGAGTATGATGATAGCAGTAATTATTATTCTTGGAATATATTCCGTAATCTCAACAATTCTGTGCGTATACAGATATATTTCACAGATGATTATTATGACGATTATGGTAATGAGGGATCAACCACCCACAGATGAAGAGATGAGAAAAGCACGGGATATCGTGGCAAAAGGCATACTTGAAGACTTAAATTTATTGAAGTAACAATTTATAAAGGAGTGATAAAATGAGATACTACTATGCACACAATATAGGCTCGAATATATCAGAGCGTATTTCGGAAACAAGACTGCGCCGTGAACTTCGCAGGCAGGGAAAGGCACAGGACCACAATATCGAGCGCATACGTCGAGGCGAAACAGTCAAGGGCGATTTCGCCGAATATTCGCTTACACCGAAAGGTCGGGTTTTATGATAGAACTCTCTTATAAATTCAGAGAGTTCACACTCTCGACCTCAAAAGAGGAAGGCTTGTATATCGTAAGTTCTCCTTTTTCGGGAGAAAGCAGGTTCACAGAAGCCGAACAGGCTGCAGGTTATTTCGGGGATATCATCGGAAGATATATCACCAGGAAGTTACTCACTATCATAAACGAAAGAAAAAAGGAGGTATAAACTATGGCAAGAGAAAAAGAACTTTACAGGCTGAATCTCGAAAGGCTTGACACTGCATTCCCAGGTAAAGAGTATCTGACAACAACCGATGTCTGCAAATTCACAGGCTTCGAACGGCATACTGTCAAGAAACGATTTCAGTATAAAGGAACACATATAAGCAAGGTTGCCCTTGCTTCGCAGATGAGTTAATTCAAGGAGGTTTAAAATGAAACTTTTCGGAAAGAAAATCAAAATCGACAAAAACAGGTTTATAAAAGCAGTTATCGAAACCATTGTTGTATGGTCTCTCACAATATGGCTTTTTATAGTCTGCAGGGATGTGGCCGAATACGAAAGAGGCTACTCCGCATTCGGCGCTGAATACTTCACATTCGGACTTGCTCTCATATGGTACATACTCCCTCACGATATAAAAAGGAAAGAGCCTGCATCGTCGGCCAACGATACAAGCTCTAAAGAAGAAAAATTCGTATATCCATATTACCACGAAATTGAGGAGGTGTCAAGCGATGGCGAGCAGAACTCTTTACGCCAAGGCTAACAAAATCAGAAAGGATGCTCATGTGCTGACAGCCCACAAGCTGAAGCCTAATGCTTCGAAGAAAGAAAAAGAGAACTATCTCAAGATAAGAGCTTATCACAGCGCATATAAAAGTGTTCAGTTTATAGCAAAGGAACTGAACATGGCCGAAGACGATGTAAGAGCATATCTGCATTTCTGCGGCTCAACACCTATTGAAGAAAGAAAAAAGAAAAGAGGAAGACCACCGCGCAAAAACTGATTTTTGCAGTCAACTTCAAAAACGGAGGATTATATATGAATGAATTTTTTGATAAAGCAATAGAAAAACTCTCGGACCTCAAATCTGTATCAGGTAGGAAACAGAATGTTATGAAAGCGGATGTCTCTGATGCCCTTCAGTATTTCTGCAAAGAAGAGCCTGAATTCGCACAGGCTGTCGCCCAGGGCGGAAGTTTCAAAGAATGTATGGACTATATCGCAAACGGAACAGGAGATTCAATATCTGACAACGATGCCTTCAAAAAGGCTGTTGAATTCTACTTCCCAGGTGCGAAAATATCTTTCACAATGACAATCGATCTTATAGGCGATGCCAAACAGGAAGACAAGCCCATAGCAACAACAAAACACTCGCTTTCGTTCTCTATGGACGATTTTCTTTAATAAGGAGGAATTTTTATGGCAAGAAAAAATCCCCTCGCAGAACTCATAGAAACTTACGGAAGAAATGAAATCCCTGCTGATGAATTCGAAGCTGCTCTCCCGGATATCCCCGAAAAGATGATAAAAGAAGCAAACAGCCTTTTTCAGCATTATCTTTTCTTCCGCAGGATTGACAAACATCATAAAGAATATACCTGTTCGGCCTGTGGCGAACATTTCACAATATCCGACCTTATGGAAAGAACAGTCTGCCATCACGAGCAGTATGTCTTCTCTTCAACGGAAGGCTGTCAAAGAAAATGCCCTCGATGTCATTCAGTAACAACTCTCAAGGCCATCAGCAGAGGCAGAAAGAAACTCACAGAAATAGTCTGCGCCGATTTTGTTCTTCCGATAAATAAAAACTTTGTTGTTATAAGAGGATGTTATCTCAAAAAGGATTATCAGGATTCCCCTTCTCCTGAAATCCAAATAAGCGACCTCGGAACAACAATCATATATCCCGGTGGAAGCAAAAGATACCGTATAGTCTGTTTTTGTAATTTCGGAAAATGGGATTATAGCTATCGCCTTCTAAAAAGAGAGGGCAATAATTTCACAGGGAATGATGTAAAACGGGGTTACTGGATTACATATGAAAGACCATACGGAACAATAGGGCTGAAAGGTCTTAAAAGCACATTCCTTAAATACGCTCCTTATGAACACTATCAGGGTTCTGTCCCTGCCTGCCTCTCCTGGTATACAAAACACCCTATCATAGAAAAACTCTATAAAGCAGGTTACACAGGCATCGTGGGCGCCCTTATCAGTCATAACATCAAACACGGAAGAGTTGTAAACTGGAATGCCGACACCATTCCGCAGTTCTTCAAAGGTCTTAACGCAGATGAATATAAGTTTTTCATAGGAAGAAGCTTCCGCGGATTACAGGATATAATCACATTCTATAAAGAAATCGGAAAAGAACTGACGATAGGAGAATGTTCCGATATTCTTCATTCAAGAGAAAGATATTTGAAATATCGCAAAGATGGTCTTTCTTCTCATAAAGCATATATCTATTGCAAGGATTTTTCAGAATATTCACTCGGAAGGCTGAAAAAGGTTATACCAAAAAATCCAAAATACGATATTTATGATTATATAAAATATATCATTTCTAACAGTAAAGCTGATGAGATATTTGATATACCAAATACTCAGATTTACTATACAGATTATCTTGAAGCTGCAAAAGAACTTAATTATGATTTATCGGTTCATAATGTTCTATTCCCTAAAAATTTAAAAGAAGCACATGATAACGCTATCCGTAATCGTTATATATCAACATCTATTGAGGATATGGGTTCCTATAACTCGCGTTATAAAGAACTCATCAAAATGTATGAATACGAAAAAGACGGATTCTCTATCGTCGTTCCTAAAAGCATCGGAGAAATCGTCCTTGAAGGAAAGCTTTTATCTCATTGTGTCGGAGGATATGCTCATCGTCATATGACAGGCGCTACAACTATCCTCTTCCTTCGTAAAACAGAAGAAATCTATTCCGCTTTATACACAATCGAAATTGATGATAAAACAAAAACCATAAGACAAATTCAAGGATTTGGAAACAGAACTCCACTGACAGAAGAAGCAGAAGCCTTTTTCAACGAGTGGAAAGAAGAAATAAAGCATAGAAAAATCAAAAAGAAGAAAATAAAGAAATCAGCATAGGAGGAATTTTACAATGAATACAGATTTAATTTTAGGCCAGGAACATGAAGAAGTGTTTCTTTCAGACAAAGAAGTAAGCGCCGTTTCTCTCGACCAGAGAATCAGAGAACATACAACCGCTATCGGTGAGCATTTTATTGCTCTGGCTCAGTCGCTCAAGCAGATGAGAGACGAAAAGTTATACATAGAACTCGGTTACAACACCTTTGACGCATATATCGAAGGAAGCGGACATCCCTTCGGAAGCCGTCAGGCTTATAACTACATAAGAGTATACGAAAACTTTGATAAGAAGTTTATCGAGGAGCATTCTTCCCTCGGTGTTACGAAGCTCGAAATGCTTACAAAGATATTTCGCGGAGATGTAGAAAACTTCATCGAAGAAAACAATGTCGAAGAAATGTCTTCGAGAGAACTCAAAGAGGCTATTGATAAAATCAATGCCCTTTCGGAGCAGGTTTCTTTCCTTACCGATGAAAATGATAAACTCAAGGCCGAAAAAGAAGAAACCGAACTTCCTGCAGATGTTCTCTCTGAAATAAACGAACTCCGCAAGAAGTGTGAGAGCCTTTCTGTAACAGTTTCGGAAAGAGACAAGGAGGTTGTCGGCCTTGCAGGTGCAAGGCTTGAGGTGGAAAACAAACTGAAATCCGCAGAAGCAGAAAAGAAAAGACTTGAAAAAGAACTCAAGGATTTAAAGGCCAAGCCCGTCGAGGTTGCTGTTGCCGAACCTTCTGAAGAACAGATAAGCGCTATCAAAAAAGAAGTAGCAGATGAACTGTCTGCTAAATATGAAAAAGAAATTGCAGAGCTTAAAGATGCTGCCGAAGAAACAACAGAACTTAAAAAGAAGCTCGCTGCCGCTCAGAATGATGAGGTCAAGGAATTTAAAATCTACTTTGATGATACAAAATCCCGTCTCGAACATCTCTTCTCTGTTCTCGACCGTATCCCTGATGAAGACACAAAGCAGAAGATGAAGAACGGTCTTATCAAATTCCTCGATGCCATAAAGGAGGATTTAGAGTGAATTTGAAGGGAAACCCTAACGACAGTTTTGCAGCATCATCGGGCCTTTTTGCAAATATATTTCGTGATTCAAAAGGTCTCGCAGAATTACAACAAAAAGAGGATGATGAGAAGAAATCAGAGAAGAAATGAAAGGTGTGAGAAAAGTGGGACAGCACAAATATAACCCGACAGCGATTGCAGCAAAGAAAGGAGAAATTAAACCGAGTAAAAAACTTACAAGAAGTGAACAGAAGAAATTGTATTATGATAAGTTATCAAAATATTTTCCCTCACTTCCGACAAAGCGTTATTTTTAGTAAACAGGAGGAATAAACAATGAAATCTGTTCTTATGGCTGTTCATCCTGAATTCTGTTCTCTTATCGTTTCAGGCGAAAAGACGACTGAACTCAGAAAAACAAGACCGAAGATTGAAACACCTTTTAAGGTTTATGTCTATTGCACATTACCCAAAAAGTCAGGAGATGCATTTCTCGTAGGCGAAACTCCCAGATGTGCCAACGGCAAAGTTATATGCGAGTTTGTGTGTGATTGTATAGCCAATTACGAAGCGGAGTTTTGGGACGATGAAACTTTTGAAAGAATACAAGAGTTTTACGAACCCGATGATTTTGCAGAATATGGCGAATACGAATATAAAACCATAGCCGATAATAGTGACGATTTTTGGGAAAATAATATGCTTTGTGAATCCTCTTGTGTGACTATTGAGGAACTGAGAAAATATCTCGGTACGGGCATTACCGAATTTTACGGTTTGCACATATCCGACCTCATAGTATACGACAAGCCGAAAGAGTTGAGCGAGTTTTATAAGCCTTGTAATTGGAAATATGATTGTTTCACTTGTGACTATTGGGATAGCGATAATGCTTTAGATTGTTTATACGATGAAAAAATTACAAGACCGCCACAGTCGTGGTGTTATGTAGAAACAGAAAATTAAGGAAGTGAAATCATGAGAGTAATGAGAGCGATTCGTTCAGGCGCTGTTCTTGAAAAAGAAGTCTACTGCGTTCCTGACGGAAGAAAACTCACAAAGAAAACAGAGCCACCTGTTGACAAAGAACCTCTTACTACTGAAGAAAAAGCAGAGATATGTCGCAGAAAGTCTGAAAGGCTCTTTATAAGAAAAGTGAATTCAACATTCACATCTCGCTCTTATTATGTAACTCTCACATACGATGATTTCAATCTGCCTGTTGAATATTCGCAGGCAGAAAGAAATCTTGATAACTTCCTGCGTCGCCTTAAAAGATGGCAGCCCGAGCTTCGTTATGTTGCTGTTACAGGATACGGGCAGAAGTCTAATCGTCTTCATCATCATCTTGTCATAGATGGAAATTACATAGATACAAATAAGGTTCTCGAACTCTGGACCGCAGGTTCCGTTAAGAGAATCGAACCTTTAAGAAAGCATAACTATTATAATGGTATAGATTATGGAGAAGATTATACAGCACTTGCTATATATCTTCACAGACATTCAAACGCGAAACCTAAAGGTAAGCGCTGGAAAGAGAGCAGGAACATTGTCTCTCCCGTTATGGAAAAACCACAGGAAGTAAAAAGAGAGATAAATCTCGAAAGGCCACCAAAGGCGCCGAAGGGATATCGATATGTAGGATATTATCAGTCCGACTTTAACCAGGGCGGATATATCTCTTTTAAATATGTAAGAGAAACGGCAGATATGATCTGCCTTTCGGAAACTTGTAATTGTGGAAGTTTAACGACCACGAGCAGAAAGAAGGAGTAAAATGGAAGTCAAAGAATTTTTGAAACAGGCTTACTGGATAGACAGACAAATAAATCTTGATATTGAGAAAGTGAAAAGTATGAGAGAATCACTTTACGGAAGAACATCTGATTCTTCTTCAGGTTGTGGTTCATCAGGTGGAAAGAATAATCATATCGAAGAAGCTATCTGCAGAGTGGTCGATTATGAAAAGCGAATTGATGAAGAAGTTGATATGCTCATCAAAAAGAAACTTGAGATAGCAGATGCAATAAACAGCACTTGCTTCTGGGAAAAAGAAGTTCTCGAAAGAAGATATCTTATGTTTCAGAAGTGGGATACTATTGCTTCTGCTATGGGATTCAGTGTTCGCAGGGTTCATCAGATTCACGGTTCAGCTCTGCAAAAGATTGCATTGTATTTCACTAAAGAAATGTGATATTGTTAAAATAGAAAAGCAAACGGATTAACGAAAGAGCCTTGGTCTTTCTTGCTGGATAAAGGCTCTTCCTGCTTTTCGCCATTCATATTTTCCTCCACCGCACGCCGGTGAAACGAAGACGGAGAGTGCGGTATGAAAAAATCATGCAGTTATTGCGGAGGTATCCACGATAAATGGGATGTATGTCCTATGAAGCCCAAAGAAGATTATGTCATAAAAGACGAAATATATGAATTCAGAAACTCTTATGCCTGGCAGAAGAAAAGAGAAGCTATCAAGGAAAGAGACCGCTATCTCTGTATAGCCTGCCTCAATAATCTTCCTGGAACTGACAAGCCACTGAACAGAGAAGAACTTTCTGTTCATCACATACAACCTCTCAGAACAAATTTCGATAAAAGACTCGATGAAAATAACCTGATTACCCTCTGTGAAACCCATCATTCTATGGCAGACAGAGGGGTTTTGAGTGCAAAAACACTCAAAAATTTGTTACCAAATTGTTAAAAAATGGTAAACAGACACCCCCGGGGTGCCTAACCTGTTTTTTAACTAAGGGACGTCACATTGGACGGGCCCCTCCGCAAACAAAAAATTCCCAAAACCATAGGCAAAAAATGAGGTGAGAACAGAATGGGAAGACCTCCGAAGAGTGTTGCAACGCTCAAAAGTGAAGGAAAATCACACAGAACAAAAGCCGAAATCGAAGCTCGCGAGCAGGGCGAAAAGGAAGTCCAGTCGGGCCGATATCTTATAGAGCGAAAAGAAGTCCGAAAAGACAAAATCGCACATAAGGAATTCCAGCGTCTTCGTCTGCTCTTTGAAGATATGGATAAGGCAGACGAGTTGTATTCGTCTGCTATAAACCGTTATTGTCAACTTTACAGTGAATCGAGAGCACTCGAAATCCAGAAGGAAGAACTCTATGCTCTCATCAAAGAAACGAAAGACACCTTCAACGAGGCTATCGGGGATTTGCCTCCTGTTGAAAAAGCAGAACTCATTTTCAATTTTACGGCAGAGATAAATCGCCTTATCCGTAGCATAAACGCTATCGACAGCAACCTTATGGCAAAAAGAAAGATGATGTTCGATATCGAGAAAGAAAATCTCATGACAATAGCTTCAGGGCTTCGCGCTATCCCGAAGGATCCTCAGGGCGCGGAAGAAGATAATCCCTTGATCAAAGCGCTGTCAGATGATGATGAATAAAGCAGGTTGCTTATCCCCTATTTTGCAGTCAACTTCATAAAACAAACAGCGTTTTGCTCCTTTTGGAGCAGGGCGCTTTTTTCATACTTTCGGGAAAGGAGAAGAACTTTCAGGTGGTCGCTATACAGGAAAGCAGAGCTTATAAATATGCTCTGTGGTGCGTAGAGGAAGATAACCGCTATGTAGGATATTATATCAAGAAACAATGCAAAAGTTGGCTTAAAATTGCCGACAACCAAAGCAAAGAAGCCTATATCTGCGAAAAGACATACCGAAAAATCGTCAAACTGCTGAAACTTATAGTCCATCCCGATTTACATTGTTCGATGTTTGAAGGGCTTGAAGATTATCAGATGCTTTTGATTCTCGCAACTTTCTGCACAAAAAGTCGAGAGGACAACACGAGATTTTATCAAATTGTTCTCCTTGAAATCGCACGAAAGAATTTCAAAACATTCGTTTCAGCAGTTATCTTCATCATCGGTATGCTGACAGAGCCTCAGTTCTCGCGTTTCTTCTCAGTTGCTCCCGACCTGAAACTCTCGAAAGAATTACAGCTCGCCATCCGAAAAATTATCAAAAGCAGCCCTCTGCTCCCGACAACAGGAAGAAAAAAGGCTTTCAGCCTGTTAAGAGCAGAAATTCGTTGCGATATAACCGATAGCGAATATACTCCTCTCGCCTATTCACAGGATAAGATGGACGGTAAACTCGCGAATATGTTCCTTGCCGATGAAGTCGGTGCAATGGACTCATATCCTGTCGAAGCGATGTCTTCGTCGCAGATTACACTTAAAAACAAACTCGGAATTATCATTTCAACGCAGTATCCGAATGATGATAACGGCCTTACTGACGAAATTGACAAGTCCAAAAAGGTCCTCGATAATCTCTCGATGAACAAACGGCGCTTTTCCTTGCTTTACGAACCAGATGTTGAGTTTATGGAAGGCGATGCCTGGAAGACAAACGATCTCGTTCTTTATCAGGCAAACCCTGTTGCATACGCGCATTCTCACATTATGGAAGCGCTCATCGAAAAGCGAGAAGACGCTATAATCTATGAAAACAAGCGACAGAACTTCCTCTGTAAGCATTGCAATATCAAATTCAAGTCGCTTGGTGCGAGTGGATTTATCGATATAACCGATTTCAGAACTTGCAAAATTGTTGAAAATAAAGCCTTCTGGAAAGGTAAGCGTGTATATCTGGGCGTTGACCTTTCACTTTCGGAAGACAATACTGCTGTCGGTATGGTATGTTTCCACGAAGGACGGATATATGCTAAATCCTGGGGATTTATTCCTGCCGAAAAACTTGAAGAAAAATCGAAGAAAGAACATGTCGATTATAAGAAGATCATCAAATCGGGTGGTTGCTTCGCCTGCGGAGATAGAATTGTGGATTATAAATTCATCGAGGAATTCGTTCTCTCTCTTCCTGAAAAATACGGCGTTACAATCGAAATGCTCGGCTTCGACAAATGGAATGCGATTTCTTCCGTTCAGAAGTGGGAATCAAAAGGAATCGAATGTTGCGAAATCAAGCAGCACTCCTCTGTTCTGCATGTTCCTACAAAACTTCTCAAAGAGCAGGTTCTCTCGAAAACGTTTGCCTATGAAGAAAACACACTCCTTGAAGTAAACATCCAGAATGCCCGTTGTACAGAGGATACCAACCTGAACAAGTATGTCAACAAGAAAAAGTCTTCCGGCAAGGTCGACCTTGTTGTAAGCATAATAAACGCAATATATCTGCTCAATGTCGAAGTTATCCTCAAACAAGGAAGCGATGATTGGGCGGTACAAATTTAAAATGAGGTGTAAAAAATGGCTTTCAGATTGCCTTTTACAAGAAAAAAAGAGAAAAGAGATAGAATGCTCGATGAAACAAATTCATCGGCAATTGTGGTCAGTCTGCTCGGCGATGATTCAAACCGAAAAGTAACAGCCGACGAGGCTATGTCTATCCCCTCTTTTGCCGCTTGTGTAAACTATATTTCTTCCGTCATAGCTTCTCTTCCGATTAAACTCTATGAAGAAAAGGAAACTATCAACGAATTCGGTGAAAAGATTTCAACGATTGAAGAAATAAAGGATGACAACCGCGTAACTCTTCTGAATGACGAAACAGGCGACCTTTTGACTGCTTATCAGATGAAATCAGCGCTTATAAGAGATTATCTCGTTTACGGAGCAGGTTTTATCTACATAAACAAAAAGCTCAATACTCCCGTTTCACTCAACTATGTGGACAAAAAGCGCATAAACACTCTCAAGAAGAATACAGATGCCATTTTCAAAACTGCATCTGTTATGATTGATGGTGCTACATACCGAGAATTCGAATTTATCCGCCTTCTTCGTCATAGTGTTGACGGAATAACAGGCAAAGGCGTTGCGGATGAGAACTCTCTCATCCTGAATGTTGCATATACTTCCCTTCGCTTTGAATTGAATGGCGTTGGTAATGGAGGAGCAAAAAAAGGTTTTTTAGTATCAGAACGCAAACTTGAACCAGAAGCCTTTGAGAAGCTCAAAAAAGCCTGGGAAGAAACCTACTCCAACAACAAAAACAAAGTAATGGTTCTGAACGAAGGTCTCAAATATCAGGAGGCTTCGGCGACAGCAACAGAAATGCAGATGTATGAGCAGAAAGAAGCCAACGGAAAGGAAATCTGCAAACTCTTCAACCTCTCGCCCGAAATTGTTTCAGGTCAGGCAAACGAAGACGCCCAGGCTTCTGCTGTCCGCGCTTCTATAATGCCTATAGTAATCGATATGCAGTCGGCACTGAACAGGGATTTACTCCTCGAAAGCGAGAAAAAGACAAAATACTTTGTTGTCGATATGACAGAACTCACGAAGGGTGATATCCTGAAGCGTTACAGAGCCTATCAGATGGGTATTTCCGCTAACTTCATCCAGCCCGATGAGGTCCGTTATAAAGAAGACATGGCTCCTCTTGGTCTTGATTTTGTAAAACTCGGCCTTAATGATGTTCTTTATAATCCTAAAACAAAGCAGGTTTACACTCCGAATACAAATCAGACGAAGGATATTTCGGAAAGAGCATTGAGAATTGCAGAAATCTGTGATATAATAGAAGAAAGATATAAAGGACAGCCGAGAAGAAAAAACGGCCAGTTCGATTTCGGAAAATTCAGAATGTCCAAACGCGAATACACGAGAGTATCTCATCAAATAGCAACTGAATTTCCGAATCTAAAGGCTGATGGCACAATACATCGATATTGTAACAGAAATCATCAATACTTTTTTTCGGTAAAAGAATTCGGATCATATGAATTTCACAAAAAAAGTAAACTCAAATGAGGTAATATTATGAAAGAAAAATTAGAAATGCTCATCAGAAAACTTCCGTTTAAAGGGCGTGAAATTTATACTTGCCCAAACGAGCAAGAAGAATTAACAAAAGACTCGATTGAAACTATTCTTGAAAAAGGAGAGGAAAAAGAATATATCAGACGATTAGAAAACTCCGAGTTTGCCGATTTGGATGAACTTCTGATTGATGTATATTCTGATATGCATGTCGAAATTGTCGATGATGATGAAATCGACGCCGAGTCAACTTCAAAAACTTAATAAACCCCGAAGCGTTTTGCTCCCAAAGAGCAGGGCGCTTTTTTCATACTCTTTTGAAAGGAGGTGCAGAAATGAAAATAGAGTACAGAAGCGCGAACGAAATCAAAATCAGCGGGTATGTAAACGCTGTCGAGAGAGACAGTCGCATTCTTCCACAGTCAATGTGTAAAGAAGCTCCTGGCCCATTCGTTGAACGAATAAAAGCAAAGACCTTTGAAAAGTATCTCAGCAAAAACAAGCCTGTCGGCATTAAATTCAATCACGAAAAGACGATAGGTTCAACTGCCGACGGAAATCTTGTTCTTCGTGAGGATAACATAGGTCTTTATGCCGAATCAGTTATAACAGACCCCGAAGTTATTGCGGAATCCAAGAATTTCAAAGGCTGGTCTTTTGCTTTTTCGGGAGCGACATCCACATGGACAGGCCCTGAAGATGGTGTCTATCGCCGCACTATCAAAGATTTCGAAGACTTTTCAGAAGTTTCTATCTTAACACTTACCCCTGCTTATATCGGAACAAGCGTTGAAATGCGTGCCGATACCATAAGCGAAACAGAAAAGAGAGGCTTCGCCGATGATATCGAAGTCGAAGAAGTACCCGAACCCTATGATTTCTCAAATCTCAAAAGAGAAGTCGAAACACTTAAAATCAAAGGAGAGATATACCATGCTTAAAGCACTTATCGAAAAAAGAAACGCCGCAATCGAAGCAATGAATGCCCTTATTGCTACTGCAGAAACAGAAAAGAGAGCTTTCACAGAAGAAGAAGAAAGAAGCTACAACGATTATAAGAAGGAAATCGCATCACTCGATAGAACTATCGCCGCAGCAGAAGAAGCCCGCAACCTCACAGAAAAGAAAATCAAGAACGACGACAACGAAGAAACCGACGAAGTTAAAGAAGAAAGAGCCTTCAAGGAATACATCGTTGCCGCCGTAGAGCAGAGAGCAGCCGATGTTGCTCTGACAAAGGGCGCTAACGGAAGCGTAATTCCTGTAACTATTGTAAACAAGATAATCAAAAAGGTTGAGGAAATCTGTCCTATTTTTGAAAAAAGTGATCCTTTTATCGGAAAAGGCAAAATCAGCATTCCTGTTTATGATGCAGACGGCGAACATGATATTACAGTTGCTTATCAGGAAGAATTCCAGGAAATCGTGGCTGATGCAGGCAAGTTTACTACAATCGACCTTGATGGTTTTCTTATAGGTGCTCTTACTCTTATCAGCAAATCCCTTATCGATAATGCTCATATTGACATTGTAAAATTTGTCATCGAAGAAATGGCAAGAAGAATCTCATTATTCATCGAAAGAGAACTTCTTGTCGGAACAAATGGAAAGGTTCAGGGAGCACTTACAACAAACAACACTATTACTGCCGCTAAGACTAATGCGATCACTGCTGATGAACTTGTCGACCTTCAGGTCAGAATTCCTTCTTGCTATCAGGCAAATGCCTGCTGGACGATGAATCCCAAAACATTCGCCGCTATCAGAAAGCTCAAGGATGGAAACGGACAGTATCTTCTTCAGTCCGGTGGTCTCGATAAAGAATGTCCTTATATTCTTCTCGGCAAGCCTGTTCATCCTTCTGACAATATGCCTGCAATGGAAGCAGGCAAGCCCGCTATTCTTTACGGAGATTATACAGGTCTCGAAGTAAAACTTGGCGATACAATCGAAATTACTCCTCTTGTTGAAAAATATGCAACAAGGCATGCTCTCGGCATCCTTGCTTTTTTTGAGCTCGATGCAAAGGTTGCCAATTCTAAGAAACTTGCTACAATCACAATGGCGGCTTCTGCGACTTAATACAGGAGTGATATGATTTGAAAATCAATGAACTCAATGACAAGCAGATTCTTGACAGCATAGGCATTTCAGAAGATGAAGCAAATCTTCTGCAGATCTACAAGGATGCTGCCTTGAAGCACATCATAAGCCAGACAGCATTGACAGAGGATGAAGTCAACCAAAAGGACAACCTTACTGTTGCTTATCTCTGTCTTATCGGGGATATGTTCGAAAACCGCTCTGCAACCGTGCAGGGCGGAAAACCGAATGAAACCGTCAGAACCATTCTCGGTCATTGCGACAACAATTTTGTTTAGGAGTGATAGAGAAAATGGCTATGACGAAAAAAATCACTCTGTATGACGAAAAAAAGCCTTTCGGCTCAAAGACAACTCCTGATATTGTCAACAGAAAGACTATATGGTGCGAAGAAGAAGAGATTTCTGTCAAAAACACATTTGCCGCAATTTCGGCAAATATAACACTTTCAAAGCAGGTTATTGTATGGAAAAAAGAATATGAAGGACAGGCTTATGCAACGATGCAGGGACGAAAATATAAGATTATTTCCGTTCATACATCGCACAATTCGGCTTTCAAGTTGCTTCTTTTTCTCGAAAGGAGAAACTGATGGAAGGTTACGAAGAATTCATCGCATCACTCGACAGTATGACAGAGGAAATGAACGATGTACTCACAAAAGCAGTCGAAAAGGGTGCTGATTTAATAGTTGACGCACAAAAGTCTCTCGCTCCCAGCGATACCGGAAACCTTCGGAACTCGATAGAGCGCTTCCCTGCTTATGAAAGCAAAGGAAGTAAAGTCAATGTAAAGTGCGGCATCGATTTTAAAAAGCACCCCGACGCGCTGTTTGCAGCAATCATATCAGAGTTCGGCAGACCAGGGAAAAAAAGCAAAGGTATTGACAAACTCGGCCGAAAAATCGGTAGAGTATCAGCCCGTTCTTTTATAAGAGCGGGCTTTGATGCCCGAAAAGAGCAGGCTGTCGAAGTCGTCGCCGAAGAAGTGAACAACTTTATTTCACAGAAATGGAAAGGAGGCCCTTAAATGAAAAGCATATACGAATACATAGATTCTATTCTTTCAGAAACAGGTCTTCCCTTCTATCACGGAATGCCTGAATTCGATGAACAGAATCCCGAGCCCAAAAAATATCTCGTTTACGATGAACACGAAACACCTGTTTATATGGGCGACGGGGTTTATCCCCGAAAAAGATATTTCTTCACGGTAAACATTTTCACTCCGTATGCAGATGAAAACCTTTTCAAAGACCTTGAAAGCAGGTTTATGAGAGGTAGTTTCATCTATATGGGTGGAGGAAAAGTCGGCGAAGAAAAAACATTCCCTTACAAAAAACAATATTACAAAGAATTTCAGATTTTATGGGAGGTATAAACAATGGGTTTACCTATTAACATAAGAGACTTTGTTCTCTTTCCTATGACAAAGGAAGAAACCACAACAACACCAGCGACCTATGGAAAATTCCTTGATTTCGCGAAGCGTTTTATGTCTTTCAACGATACACCGAAGATGGTTTCATCAAGTATCAATGGTGATGGAGCTACAACAAACACCTACAGTGCAAAAAACGGCGGAGATGCTACATTCAACATTCAGAAGATAAAAGGTGAAGAAAGAGTAGTTGCCTTCGGCGAAAAAAAGGAATCTGACGGTTCTATTTCGTCGGGTTCAAAAGACCTTATCCCCTATACTGCCGCCGTATTCACGGTTGATAATGATGACGGAACTATCGACCTTTACAAGTTCCCTAAAATCAAACTCATAGAACAGCCTACATCTGTTGAACAGAAGAGCGAAAGCGGAATAAAATATTCCACTGCCGTTCTCAAAGGTACATATATGGACCTCAAGAACACAGACAAGGGCAGATACATCCTTGAAAATATCGATCCAAAGACAGAAGAAGGCAAAAAGATTATTGCCGACTGGTATGCCGATGGTAATCCTTTCAGCAAGGTAAAAACTACAGGAGGCACAGAAACAACAGGGCCTGATACAACAGATCCCGAAGGAACTGAAACAACAGATCCCGAAGACGAAGGAACTGAATAATTCCATTTTGCAGTCAACTTCATAAAACAAACAGCGTTTTGCTCTCTTCTGAGGGCAAAGCGCTTTTTACTTGAAAGGAGTTAAATATATGGCAACTACGCTCAAAGAACTTGAGCCCTTAAAGGTCAATATTTCTTTTGGTGGGAAAGAAATGTATCTGAGATACAATCTTAACGCAAGAAGATACCTTGAGGAATATGTCGATTATGACAACCTTATGAATAAAGAAACTGAAGACTGGACCACAGAAGAGATTATTCATCTTCTCCGCGCAGGTCTTATCGATTATTACTACGAAGAAAACGAAAAGGCACTCGACAACAGAGAATTCTCGAGTCTCAAGCCCTCAATGTCGTTCATCGGAAGATATCTCACAGAAGAAAGCCTTATCGCACTCACTTCTCAGATTCTCGATGCGATCATAAAGTCAATGCCTGTTTCATCGGGAGATACTGAAAATTTCATTCAGGCGGCGGAATAGACTATATGATGCTCAGAACAGTGTATGTAGATATACTTCGTCGCCCTGAAAAAGAATTCTATCGCGCTACATTTCGCGAGATATTCGAAAGATATGATTCTTATGCCATCTGTAAAGGATGGAAAAAAGCGCCCGAACTTGTTCAGGCCAAGCAGCATAAAAAGAGAAAGAAGGTGAGCTGATGTCTGGCGGTGGAGATATAAGAAATCTTACTACTCGCTTTTCAGGCGATGCTTCAGGTTTTATAAGTGCGGCCGATCAGGTAAAATCAAAGCTCACAGACCTCAACAAAGAATATCAGTCGAACAGAGATGCAATAAAGCAGAACGATAAAGAGATAAAGAACCTTGAAAAGACTATCTCTGAACTTTCTGAAGAAATAAAGACATCCGGTGATGCCAACGGCAAACTCACTACTGAATATCAAAGAATGACAAGGGAACTCGATGTTCTTCAGTTGAAAAAAGCACAGTTGAAGACCAACGAGCAGGACCTTAAATCCAAGATTTCACTTACTACAAGCGAACTGAAAAAGCAGAATAGTGAACTCAAAGACACAACCGTGCAGTCCGAGAACACAACGAAATCCCTTGGCAATCTCGGAACCGCCCTTAAAGCCCTTGTATTCGGATACACAGGAAAGAAACTGTTTGATTCGCTCATCGGCTCGAATGCTGAAATGGAACAGTATATCACAAATTTCAAGGTAACGCTCGGTTCTGCAGAAGAAGCCGAGAAACTTATAAAAGATATCACTAAGACTGCCGCGAATACTCCACTTGAATTACCTGGGCTTACTAAAACAGTTGATATGCTTATGGGATATGGTGTTCAAGCAGATAATGTCATTGCTAAAACAATCCAACTTGGAGATTTGGCAAAGGGCAGAGAAGATAAACTCGACAGAATTTCCCTCGCTTACGGTCAGATGCTCGCTAAAGGCAAAGTTACAGGAGAAGAACTCCGACAGATGACAGAAGCAGGCGTTCCCCTTCTCAATGCCCTCGCCGAAAGCCTCAATGTTTCGACCGCCGAACTTCAGAAGATGATAAGCAAAGGTCAGGTCGGAATCCCCGAACTTGATAAAGCCATTTCAGACCTCACAAGCAACGGCGGAAAATTCGGTGGAATGATGGCAGAGCAGGCTCAGACGATGAACGGAATGCTTTCAACACTCCGAGATAATATGTCACAGTTCGGCCGCGATGTCGGCGCAGATGCTTTTGAAACAGTAAAAGACGGTCTTGCCGAAATTCTTTCCATGGTTAAGGAAGCAAACGAAAACGGCGAACTCAAAGAACTTGCCAATGATTTCGGCTCTGCTATAGGAACAATAGCAAATGCTTTCGTTGGTGCTATAAAAGTTGGTTGGGAGTTCAGAGATGTTTTAATCGTCGGAGGAAGTGCTGTTGCTGCCTATAATGTGGCTCTGAAAGGGCTTGCAATTATAGACACCGTAAAAAAAGCCCTCAATGGTGCAACCGTCGCACAGTATGCTCTTAATACTGCACAATCACTTAATCCTATCGGAGTATACGCTGCCCTTCTTGTCGGACTTGTGGCTGCTATAGGTTCGTTTGTAGACTGGCAGACCAAAGGAACCCAGGTTGTTACTGACTACAATGAAGCAATGCGCGAAGCAAATGAACAAGCCAACGAAAGAATCGTAACAACCGAAACAGAAATTGAAGAAATCAAAGCCAAAGCCGAGATATACGAAACCCTTCGCGAAAATACAAGCCGAACAGCTGAACAGGAAGCACAACTGAAGGAAATATCTTCAGAACTTCAGAATTTAATGCCTAACGGCATAAATCTTATAAACCTTGAAACAGGAGCTTATTCAGATTTATCTGTGATTCTCGATGAAGTTATTGCAAAGAAACGAGAAGAAGCGTCGATTGAATCGGGGAAAATAAGGCTTGAAGAGGCTTATTCCAACCGAGACACACTCAAAGCTGCTATGGACGCAGCCAACGAGAAAAAAGGTATATCCCCTGCTTTTATGAAAGATTACGGAGCCGCCAAAACAGCTTATGAAAAAAATGAAGCTTTGATTGAACAACTCGAAATTCAAACAGGTTTCGGACAATATAACGATCCGTTCTCTTATCTGACATCTACCAATCCTGAGCCTAAAAAAACAGCTTTCAGTTTCGATGCCGATAAATTCTCAGAAAATATCAGAAATAATTTCAAAGATCATTATGACAGAATCAAAAGTAATTTGAATTATGATGTTATAACTGAAACAGAGTATTACAACCAACTTGAAGAACTTTTAAATAAAGCAGGTGTCGATAAAAACACAGACGGCTTTGAACAATACTTCCTCGAAATATACCAGGGCAGAAAGAAAGCGTCTTCCTCATCTTCTTCTGCTCTCTCTTCTCAGGTTTCGACTGAGAAAAAAGAACTCGACGAATTTGTTAAGGATTCAAAGGCTGCATATCAGGAAAACCTCAACGATAAAAAAGACGCTCTCAACGAATACTACAAAGCGAGAAAAGAACTTGCCGATGAAGAATACAAACTCGCTGTCGAATCCATAGATAACGAAATCTCTGCTCTCGAGAAAGCGACAGAAGAAAAAATCAAACTCATCGATAAGGAAACAGAAGCCGAAAAAGAAAAACTCCAGCTCAAAATGGATGCTATCGACGAGGAAATCGAAGCGAGAAAGCGCCTTCAGGAAGATACAGACATCAATCGTGAAATCGATGTTGTCAAAGCCAAACTCACATACTCACAGCTCGATGACTTCTCCAGGGAAGAATTCGAGAAAGAACTTCAGCGACTTATCAAGCAGAAAGAAGAAACCGAATGGCAAAGAAGCAAGGCAGATGAAAAATCTGCTCTTTCTGATGAACTGTCTTCCATTGATAATGATGCCGACGCGAGAAAAGAGGCTCTCGAAGCACAACTTGAAGCCGAAAAGGAAGCCGCAGAAATCCGCAAAGCCTCTCTTGAAGAACACAGGGACAACCTTGTCGCTACTCTCGAAGAAGAAAAAGAGGCTCTTATATCCGCTCTTGATATCGAGCAGAAGAAGATGGAACAGACCTTCGCTTATATCGGAGATAACTTCAACAGCCTCGCAGAACTTCATGCAAACCGTATCGAAGATGTATTCGATGTTGCCGTCAGACGTTCGAAGGATGCCATTCTCGAACTGCAATCGGCGACCAACTATGCATCCCGTCTCGCAGAGCAGATTATTGCCGATATAAGAGCAGCACAAAGTAGCGGCGGAAGTTCAACTACATATAACAGTTCAAAATCCGCCACAAATAACTTTTACAGCAGTGGATTGACACCATCGCAGGTAGAAAGTATTGTTGCCGATGTGTTAGGAGAGTGATTATGACTTTTAAATTTAAAAATTTCCTCGGACAGACTGTTTCGTTCAGTTCGGATACAGAACCTTTCTTCCTTCTCGGCCTTGATTGTAACAGTATAGGAACATCAGCCGATACTTATCAGCCTATGGGAATTCACGGGCAGAAAACAAGAACTGTTCTCTATAATCCGAGAACTATCGTTGCCACATTCGGAATTATAGGCATTGAAGACAACAGATATTCTACAAAACGGCTTCAGAAGATGTGGCAGGAAATCGGCAGAATTATGCTTCCCGACCATGACGGAACCATAACGGTAGAAAACGAAATAGGAACATATCGCATAACAGCCCGTCCCCTCTCTCTTCCTGATATGGAAAAGGTTCTTATATCTTACGGCAAATTCAAGGTCGAATTCGTCGCTGATAATCCTTTCTGGGAAACAGAAACAAAATTCGTATGTCGCATAGGCGAAGTAGTTAAAAACGCAAAATACCCACTTACATATCCTATAGTTTACGGCAAGTTCTTTACCGAAGCTATTATTGATAATGATACAAACCTTCAACTTCCTATCGTCTTCGAAATTACAACCGAAGCACCGTTTATCAAAATAACTAATCTTACAACAGGTGAATTTATTCAGATAGACAAGGCGCTCGGTAAAAACCAGACAATGACTGTAGATACCGAAGACTGTTCTGTTGTTATCAGGACGTTCGACGATGACGGAAATCTTATAAACGAGGAAAACGCGAACTATCGTCTTACAATAGATAGTACACCGGACATGACACTCATCCAAGGAATAAATAAATTCGAAATCGAAAACGGTGCTGCAGACAACAAAGTTTTAGCAAGTATGACATATCGGAAAAGGTTGGTAGTTATATGAGAATTCAGGTTTTCAAACCGTTTGAAACAGCAGAAGAAACTTTTCAGACCAACAAACTGGCTGATATCAAAGATGGTATGTCTTTTAAAATCAAGAATTCATTCTACGGAGTAGGCGATTTCACTCTCGTGCTTCCTGCATTCGCTCCCGGAGCTGAAACGATAGAAGAAGATACCTGGATATACGCAGGCGGTCAGCTCGTATTCGTTGACGATGTTGCAGAAGACGGCGGATACCTTACTGTAACAGGTAAGGAAATAAAAGGCCTTCTCGCGCATAGAATAACGCTCTACAGCAACGATAACGCCCCTGCGGGTACACAGGGTTATGATGCATTCCAGGGGACCACAGAGCAGGTTATGAAGCATTATGTTGAAAGAAATGTCATATCCTCTGCTGATGAAGATAGAATCATCCCCCGTCTTATCCTTGAAGCCGACCACACAGAAGCCGAATATCAGAACGAAGATACTTATATGTCCCGATTCGATAATCTCGCTGAACTTCTCGAAATTGTAGGCAAGAATAAAGAATTTGGCTGGAATATCGTTCCCGACCTCAAAGCAGGAAAACTGACCTTTATTGTTATAAAAGGAAAAGACAAGACCGCAGGACAATCCGAAAGAGAACGCGTTATTTTCTCCGTTAACAGAAAGAATATACAGAGTTATCAAAGAACTTTCGGTATGTCTTCCGCAAAAAATGCTTTTTATGCAACAAAATCAGGCGTAACTCTTGAAGCTGATGCCGTCACCGAACTTGTTGTAAGAGAGGGCGATCTTCCTCGTGGAGTTCATCGCAGAGAAATGCAGATGAATGTCGGTTGTGATAGTGTCGACGAAATCTCAAAATACGCCCTTAAAGATGCCGAAAACTATAAACCTATTGACAGTTTCACAGCTACAATCGCAAATGGTAGCGAAGATTACGGCAAACGATACCTTCTCGGAGATTATGCGACGATCGAAAACAAATCAATCGTATGCGATACACAGATAACAGGCGTCGAAAGGTTTTATGACGGTGTAAAAGAAACACTAAGACTAACTTTCGGAAACGAAAAGCCTAAACCTATCAAAAAGGTAAAGAACGAAATCAAAAATAAATTATAAGGAGTGATTATATGGCCGAACTCGGAATTCCGTTTGATATGCCGGAATCACCTGACGATATAGAATATTACACTTTTTCTGCAGCAGAAGAAAGACTTAGAATAGGAGCACAGATGACAGACGGCGTCTTCCCTAAATTCAAACAAACCGATTTTGAAGATGAAGATGTTGAACCTATTGTCATGCTTGGTAATGCTCTCGAAGTTTCAGCAGGCGCAGGGTTGTCTGTTAATCTTGCCAAAGGAATGGCTTTGTGTGGTGCAACATTCTATATGAATACCGAAATCAAACCATTATCAGTGCAGGTAGGTATATCAGATATCGTAATTGAACTGGATCTCACCAAAGGCAAAATAAAAGCAAAGGTACAGCCAAGAAACGATGGCAAAGACCTCAAAGACTCTCTCGTCAGAAATGATGCACTATGGCAAATCTGCGTTGCAACGGTTACCGTTCCTTCAGGAACAGCAGAAATAACATCAAATATGATTATCGACCAGCGACTCAATACCGAAAGCGTATCTACAGATGATCATAATCCGATATGCGGGATGGTAGCTTCCAACGGTCTTATAGGTGCAGCAATGAATGCGGCCGTAAAAGCATTTAATGCAGAATGGGAATATGTCAAAGGTCAACTTTCAGATGATGCCGCAGGAAACCTTCAAAATCAGATAGGCATTCTTAACGAACTCAAAACCCCTGATAAGTCCAATCTCGTAAGGGCGATAAACTATATAAAAGCCGCCTCTGTCTTCCCCATCGGCTCTATCCTCCCTTACGCTTCCGACATTATCCCTGACTTATGGCTCTTGTGTGATGGTAGTGCTGTATCGAGAACAGAATATCAGGCGCTCTTTTCTGCTATCGGAACAACCTATGGTTCAGGCGACGGCGTGGAAACATTCAATATCCCCGATATGAGAAACAAAGTTCCCACAGGAAAGTTCTATGATGAATTCACTACATATTCAGCGTATACATCAGGTGCTGCAACAATTCAGATAAAGGCTGACAGCAATATCTCTTTCTATAAAAACGGAAATACTATCTCATACAACGGCGAAAGAAGAACGATAACAGGAATGACGATGTTAGTCAACTATACAACGATAAC
>JAZNQY010000097.1:0-14794 GCA_045590375.1 Oscillospiraceae bacterium
CTTTCGAGTTGATTAAAAGACACTTTTGATTTTTATATCAAAAGTGTCTTTTGCTTTTTGATAATTTTAAAACCATACTTGAAATACTTATAAAAATATGTTATCATATAATTTATGTTGAAACTATTGCTAATAAAAATCGGCAATTCAGTTGTCAAAATAAACATAATTCGGAGGAATAAAATGAACGAACTTTTAAACATTGTTGTTGCTACTGCTAATACAACAGCAGAAGAACCTTCTATGACAGCTTTTCTTCTCACAACAATACTTCCTTGCGTGGCATTCTTTGCTATTATGTATTTTATAATGATAAGACCTCAGAAGAAAAAACAAAAAGAAGAAGAGGAGATGCGTAAGAATATTCAGATAGGTGACGAAGTAACAACTATTGGTGGAATTGTTGGAATCGTTGTCCGTAAGGGTGAAGATACAGTTGTTATCGAAACTGGTGGAGACAGAAGTAAAATCAGAATTAAAACTGCTGCAATTCAGTCTAACGCAACCATTCATGATGCTAAAGAAGAATAAAATATATACTCCCCGAATAGATATTATTGAGAAATTCTGATATCAGGAGGGGAGTATTTTGCGTTATAAAGACAATTTTAAAAACAGTAAATTATATCATTGGTTTTCTTCGGTAGGCACAGGCGTTGTTATAACGATACTCTGTCTAATGTTATTTGCTTTTGTTATGACAGGAATAGATGTTTCAGAAGGAGCGGTTTCTACATTCGGAAGCGTATCAGTGTGTGTTGGAAGTTATTTTTTTAGCTTTTTAGTCGGAAAAAAGCGAAGAAAAGATGGGATTTTAACAGGAATTATATGTGGAACAATATCGTTTGGCCTGCTTATAGTGTTAAATTTGCTTTTTTTGAGAAATCCTTTCACCTCTGCATTCTTTTCAAAATTGTCTATGATAATGATATGCAGTGTAATAGGTGGAATTATAGGAGTCAATTCAAAGATAAGAATTTAAACTTTTTGTCAAAAAGTATTGAAATCATATACAATATGTGGTATAATGATTGCAAGGTTTTAGATGTGCCGCTTTACATATTCTGTAATTCGGTAAATAAATTGTAATGGAGGAATTATAAATGAAACACATCAAAACAATTAATGCTGCAAATCTTAAGAAAACTGCTGAAAAGGGTGGATGTGGAAAGTGTCAGGCTTCATGCCAGTCAGCTTGCAAAACATCTTGTACAGTAGCAAATCAGAAGTGCGAAAACAAGTAATAATTGTTTTACTTAAAAAGGGACAGAAATGTCCCTTTACTTTTTGCCTTGATTCAGGAGGATATCTATGATACATAAATATAAATATAATGATATGAATATCGTTCTCGATGTTCATAGTGGCGGGGTTCATATTGTTGATGACCTCAGCTATGAAATTCTTGATTATATAAAACTTCCTATGGATGAAAAATGTTCTGAAAATATAATTTCTGCTCTTTCAGACAGATATAGCACTGATGAAATAGCGTCTTGTTATGAAGAACTTTATTCACTTTACAAAGAAAAAATCCTTTTTTCAGAAGACGATTATGAAAGATTCGCCAAATATTCTGTTGCTTCCCCTGTAAAAGCAATGTGTCTTCTGGTTTCTCAGGATTGTAACTTGAGATGTGAATATTGTTTTGCCGAAACAGGAGATTTCGGAATGGGAAGAAGTCTTATGTCGCTTGAAACGGGTAAAAAAGCGATAGATTTTCTTCTTGAAAAATCAGGAAACAGAGAGAATCTTGAACTTGATTTCTTCGGTGGAGAACCTCTTATGAACTTCGATGTTGTAAAAGAAATTGTGAAATATGCAAGAGCTCGTGAAAAGGAGTATGGCAAGAATTTTCGCTTTACAGTTACAACAAACGGACTTCTTCTTACCGATGACAAAATAGATTTCATTAATAAAGAAATGTCTAATGTTGTTCTTTCAATAGACGGAAGAAAATGTGTAAATGACAGAATGCGCCATCGTGTTGACGGAACGGGATGCTATGATACGATAGTTGAAAAATTCCGTAAAACTGTCGATTCAAGAGGAGATAAAGAGTACTATGTCCGAGGCACATATACTAAATATAACCTTGATTTTTCTGAAGATGTTTTTCATCTTTACGAACAGGGATTTGATCAGATATCAGTAGAGCCTGTGGTTGCTCCTGATACAGCGCCTTATGCTCTTACCGAAAATGAACTTCCTGCAATTTTTTCTGAATATGATAAACTCGCAGAAAGACTTCTCGAAAATGATAAAAACGGTAAACATTTCAATTTCTTCCATTTTATGCTTGATCTTGATCAGGGACCATGTGCTATAAAAAGGCTCAGAGGTTGTGGATGTGGAAATGAATATGTAGCAATCAGTCCTAACGGAGATATTTATCCTTGTCATCAGTTTGTAGGCATCGATGAATGGAAGATGGGAAATCTTAATGAAGAAACATTTGACTACAAGATAAAGGATTATTTTGCTTCGGCTCATATATACACAAAAGAAGAATGTAAAAAATGTTGGGCTAAATTCTATTGCAGTGGTGGATGTAACGCAAATAACTATATATATGCAGGAGATGTTCATAATGCTTACAAGATGTCTTGTGAGATTGAGAAGATACGTCTTGAATGTGCAATTTATATGAAAGCTGTAAAAGCTTGTGAAAATGATTAAACATTTTTTATAAAATCTATTTACTTAATTGCGAAAATATAGTAAAATATAGATTGGGCAGAATTAAAATCTGCATGATTGATTTTTAATTGTTTACGAGGTGTAATATGGAACCAAAATATAAGAGAATACTCCTTAAACTTAGTGGCGAAGCACTTGCAGGAGAAAAGTCAATGGGACTTGATTACAATATTATTACAGGCATTTGCGAAAGCATAAAGAAATGTTATGATGCTGGTGTCGAAATAGGTATTGTTGTCGGAGGTGGAAATTTCTGGCGTGGTCGTTCGAGTGGCGCTATGGACAGAACAAGGGCAGACCATATCGGGATGCTTGCAACTGCTATGAATGCACTTGCTGTTGCTGATATTCTTGAAAGTATTGGCGTTCCTGTAAGAGTTCAGACTGCAATTACCATGCAACAGGTGGCTGAACCCTATCTCAGAAACAGAGCTGTTAGACATCTCGAAAAGGGAAGAGTTGTTATTTTCGGATGTGGAACAGGAAATCCTTTCTTCTCAACAGATACAGCAGCATCACTCAGAGCTGCTGAAATAGACGCAGAGATAATTCTTAAAGCAACTATGGTAGACGGTGTATACGATAAGGATCCTAATCAATATGCAGATGCGATTAGATACTCAACAATTAATTTTAGTGAAATTCTTGCGAAAGGTCTTAAAGTTATGGATATGACGGCTGCTTCTATGTGCCGTGATAACAATATACCTATCCTTGTATTTAACCTTGATAATCCCGATAATATCTATAAATCGCTTCTTGGCGAAGATGTCGGAACATTGGTTACAACAGATTAATTTGAAAGGACAGATCAAAATGAAAGAACAGATGAATTCAGCAAAAGAAAAAATGGAGAAATGTCTTAATTCTCTTAAACATGAATATTCAACAATAAGAGCGGGAAGAGCTAATCCTGCTGTTCTCGATAAGGTTCTCGTAGATTATTATGGTGCACCTACACCTGTTAATCAGTTAGCAGCGATTTCAGTTGCTGAAGCAAGAGTTCTTGTTATTCAGCCTTGGGATGCTTCGGCGCTCAAACTTATCGAAAAAGCTATCCTTGCTTCTGAAATAGGAATTACTCCTACAAACGATGGCAAACTTTTAAGACTTACATTTCCTCAGCTCACTGAAGAAAGAAGAAAGGAACTTTGCAAGCAGATCAAGAAGTTTGCTGAAGAAGGCAAGGTTACTATCAGAAATATCAGAAGAGATGCTATGGATAAATTCAAAACAATGAAGAAAAATTCTGAAATCACAGAAGATGATCTTGCAAATTGCGAAAAGGATGTTCAGAAACTTACGGATAAGTATGTTGCTGATATTGATAAAGCAGCAGAAGAAAAAGAAAAGGAAATTATGTCTATCTAACTTTTTGAGGTGTAAAATATGTCCGGGTTTAATTCAGCCAATCTTCCTGTTCATATAGGGTTTATAATGGATGGTAATGGAAGATGGGCCAAAAAAAGAGGTCTTGAAAGAAAATTCGGGCATAAAGAAGGTGCCAGAACATTCAGGAAAATAGTAAGCTATTGTAAAGAACTTGGTATAAAATATATCACTTTTTATGCTTTTTCTACTGAAAACTGGAAGAGACCTAAGGATGAAGTAGAATCTATAATGGCACTTTTTGACCAATATCTTGACGAAGTAAGAGAACATACAAAAGAAAATATCAGGGTAATGTTTATTGGTGATAAATCTGCTTTTGATGAAAAATTCAGAAATAAGATGATTGCTCTTGAAGAGGATTCCAAAGATTTTGACGCAATGACATTAATTCTTGCCATAAATTATGGTGGGCGTGATGACGTTATATATGCAGCAAGACAGGCTGCTGAGCTTGTTAAAGACGGTTTAATATTGTCATCTCAGATTGATGAAAGTTTGTTTTCTGATCTTTTATACACCAAGGGAGTTCCCGATGTGGATTATATTATAAGACCAAGTGGTGAACTTCGTTTATCTAATTTTCTTATATGGCAGGCCGCTTATGCAGAGTATTATTTTACAGATGTTCTTTGGCCTGACTTTGATAAGAAAGATCTTGATAAAGCACTTGATGAGTTTAAGAACAGAAAAAGACGATTTGGAGGTGTATAACTGCAATGTTACAAAGAATAATCACTGCAGTTGTAGGAATTTGCGTTGCTTTGGTTCTTGTAATTCTTTCAGGTACGATAGCATATAATTTTACATTAGCAATAATTACAGCTATTCTCTTGTGGGAAGTTTTGCGTGCTAATAAATGTAATGAGCATAAATTATTATTTGGTTTATGCGTATCATTCGGAACTTTATTACCTTTTTTCAATCTTGCGATTTTAAAGCCTTACATTGAAATATTTTATGTAGTTTTCGCTTTGGTTGCTTTATTTTTATTCTTGTTCTATTTTCAGAAAATCAAGGTGGAAAAATTTTCGTATATGATAGCTTTGACTATTCTTATATCTTTTTCGATGAATTGTTTTTTGGAAATAAGAAATGATTATGCTCACGGACTTTATTATCTTTGTCTTACTCTTGCAGCATCGTGGCTTTCAGATGCAGGAGCATATTTTGTAGGCGTTACACTTGGAAAACATAAACTTTGTCCTTCAATTTCGCCAAAGAAAACGATAGAAGGTGCTGTTGGTGGAGTGATTATTACAGCGATAGTTTTCAGTCTTGCGTGTCTTGGATATAAACTTGTCCTTGGATATAACGGTACTGATATAAGCGTAAACTATATTGTTGCTGTATTATTTGCTCTTACTGCATCTTGCCTTGCAATTATAGGTGATCTCGTTGCATCACTTATAAAAAGACAGGTTGATATCAAGGATTTTGGTAATATAATGCCTGGCCATGGTGGACTTATGGACAGATTTGACAGTGTTCTTTTAGTGGCACCTGTTATGATGCTTGTCCTCAGATATGTTGAAATTTTTTATTAAAATTTATAGGGAACAAGATTTTAATCTTGTTCCCGTTAAATGTTTTATGAGGTGGTTTTATGAAAACGATAAGCCTTATCGGAAGTACCGGTTCAATAGGAACACAGACTCTTTCAGTATGTAAAAAATACGGATATAAAGTAAAAGCAATTGCTGCATATTCAAATGTTTCACTTCTTGCAATGCAGGCGAAAGAGTTTAATGTTGAATATGTGTGCGTATATAATGATAGATTTTATTCTGTTTTAAAAGAAAAATTATCAGGAACAAACATAAAAATTCTTTGTGGAATGGAAGGCTTATGTGAAATAGCATCTCTTGATGGAATAGACTTATTTGTTAATTCTGTCGTTGGAATGGTAGGACTTCTTCCAACTCTTACTGCAATAAATAAAGGAACAGATATTGCTCTTGCAAATAAAGAAACGCTTGTTGCAGGTGGAAATCTCGTAATGTCATTGGCTAAAGAAAAAAATGTCAATATTTTTCCTATTGACAGTGAACATTCAGCTATTTTCCAGTGCCTCAGAGGAAATAAAATATCATCTGCTAAGAAAATTATTCTTACAGGTTCGGGAGGGCCTTTTTTGGGTAGAACCACTGAACAGTTAAAAAATGTGAGCGTAGACGAGGCACTTATGCACCCCAATTGGAGCATGGGTAAAAAAATAACAATAGATTCGGCAACTCTTATGAATAAGGGGCTTGAATATATTGAGGCCCGTTGGCTTTTTGATATAAAGGATATCGAAGTTGTAATCCATAGACAGAGCGTGCTTCATTCTGCCGTTGAATTTGATGATAATTCTGTTATAGGTCAACTTGGTGTGCCGGATATGAAAATTCCTATACAGTATGCGCTTATGTATCCTGAAAGAATGGAATGTGATGTTAAACCATTATCACTTACAGATTACGGAACGCTTACATTTGATAAACCTGACTTAGAAACTTTTGTTGCACTGAAAAGTTGCATAAAAGCAATAAATCTTGGATATTCATATCCTTGTATTGTAAATGCTGTTAATGAGGTTGCTGTAGGTGCATTCTTAGATGGAAGAATATCATTTCTTGATATTGGAAGACTTATCGAAAAATCATTAGATTGTTTTTCTCCTGAAAAGATAACATCTTATGATGATGTCATCGGTGTTGATGCCAAAGCGAGAGAGTTCGCTATGCAAAATATTTAGTTTTAGAGGTATTTTATGAGTATTCTTATCACTATTATAATGTTCGGTATAATTATTGCTTTGCATGAATTCGGACACTTTATTGTTGCAAAATTATGCGATGTAAGAATAGCTGAGTTTTCAATTGGTGTAGGGCCTGCTATTTTTAAGAAAAAAGGAAAAGAAACGTTATTCTGTATAAGATTACTTCCATTCGGCGGATTTTGTATGTTTGAAAACGATGAAGATGCTGAATATGATGAAAGAGCATTTGAAAATAAAAAAACATGGCAGAAAATAGTAATTCTTCTTGCAGGTGCTGTAATGAATATATTACTTGGGTTTATTCTCGTTTTTGTTACAACCTGTCTTGAACCTGGAAAAATAACTTCTACAACTGTTTCGAATTTTTATGAAAATGCAAGAAGCGAACAGACAGGACTTAAAGTAGATGACAGAATTATCGAAGTTAATGGAATGAGAGTTTTTGTCGACGGGGATATTTTATATCAGTTCTCTAAAGATAAAGATGGAGTTTTTGATATGGCCGTCATGAGAGATGGCGAAAAGGTAGAACTCGAAGGAGTTACTTTTGATTTGATTGCAGATGAATCTGGTAATTCAAGTATGGTTATAGATTTTACCGTTTATGGTAAAGATAAGACATTTGTGAATATCTGCGAAAGAACAGTAAATCAGACGATATATATTTCAAGAATTGTAATTCTATCTCTTGTTGACCTTGTGTCAGGTGAATACAGCGTGAGAGATTTGTCAGGTCCTGTCGGTGTGGTTTCTGTGATAGGGAGTGCTATTTCTCCGCAACAGGCATTTATCAATAATGTTATTACAGTTCTTACAATTTCGTCTTTGATTACTGTAAATGTCGGTATATTCAACCTGATACCATTTCCTGCACTTGATGGAGGAAAGATTCTTTTCAGAATCATAGAAGTTATAATCAAAAAGAAAATCAAACCTGAAATTGAAGGAACTATAAGTGCGATAGGAATGTTTCTTTTGTTCGGACTTATGATTTTTACTACTTTTAATGATATTTTAAAATTATTTGGAAAATAAGGTGTTAAAAAGATGAGAAATATTAAACCTGTAAAAGTTGGTAACTGTATATTAAATGGCGAAAAAATATATATTCAATCAATGCTCAATACCCGTTCTGATGATATAGAGGGAAGTGTTTTACAGGCGATGTCTCTCGAAAAAGCAGGGTGTGATATAATAAGGGCAGCGATACCTGACAAAGAGGCTTTGAAACTCATCCCTGCAATAAAAGATAAGATAAATATTCCACTTGTTGCTGATATCCATTTTAATTACAGACTTGCTGTTGAATCTGTTGCAGCAGGAATAGACAAGATAAGAATAAATCCTGGCAATATAGGAGATAAGGATAGGGTAAAGGCAGTTGTAGATGCGTGCAAATCAAAGAATATCCCTATAAGAATAGGAGTGAATTCTGGTTCTCTTGAAAAAGAAATTCTTGCAAAATACGGGTCACCTACTCCTGAAGCGCTTGTTGAAAGTGCACTTGGTCATGCAAAGATACTTAATGAATGTGATTTTGATGATATTGTTATATCAATTAAATCTTCAGATGTAAATAATGTTATCAGTGCATACAGACTTCTTTCACAGAAATGTAATTATCCTTTACATCTTGGTGTTACAGAAGCAGGAACAGAAAGAATGGGAGTAATCAAGTCTGCAATAGGAATAGGTTCTTTATTGTGTGACGGAATAGGTGAAACAATCAGAGTTTCACTTACAGATGAACCTATAAAGGAAGTTTATGCTGCAAAGGATATTCTTAAAGCAATAGGTAAATTCGGAGGAGTTAAAATTGTTTCTTGTCCTACTTGCGGAAGAACAAGGATAAATCTTATAAAACTTGCTTCTGATGTTGAAAATGCTGTTAAGGATATAGAAAAGGATATAACAGTTGCTGTTATGGGATGCGTAGTAAACGGACCGGGAGAAGCAAAAGAAGCAGATATAGGTATTGCAGGTGGTGATGGATGTGCCGTTATATTCAGAAATGGAGAAATTATAAGAAAGGTAGATGAGAGTGAAGCGTTGGATGCGCTTATCTGTGAAATAGAAAATTACAGGAAGGAATAAAGATATGTTAATTAGCGAATTTTTGTCGGATTATATCGAAACTTTACCAGAGTCTACTCTTTCAGGAGAAATACTTAAGATAACTCATAATAAAAAAGTCACAAAAATGAATATTACAGCTGTTTTCAAAGAATTAGTGAGTTATGAAGACATTATTCTTTTCGGAAATGCTATGGCTGATGAACTTAAAATTACAGAAGTAAAGCTTCTTCCTAAATATACACCAGATATGTTTTGCGTTGAATATTTTTCTGAAATCGTCAAGGAGATGAAAAAAGAACATTCTGTTATAAATGGATTTCTCGATGACGCTGATGTTACTTTTGATAATAATAAACTTTTGGTTACAATTAAAAACGGTGGATTTGAACTTATAGAAAAAATTAATCCTGAACAGATTGTTTCGGATATGATATTTTCTAAATTTTCTGCAAGATATGAAGTTGAATTCAGGGGAGATCTTTTTATATCTGATGATACATATGTGAAAATGGTAGAAACTATAGATGAGCTTGCTCCTAAGGTTGTAATAAACGAAAAACCTGCTGTTCCTGAATATGTTTATGAGGAAAAAGAACTTTGTCAGGTTGAATATGATGACCTTCCTATTGATGTCTCTTCAGCAACCATTATTAAGGGAAAAAAGATAAAAACTGATATTTTTGAAATGAAATCTGTCAGTGTCCAGAGTGGAGAAGTTACTCTTTGGGGAGATATTTTTTCAAGAGAAGAAAAGGATACAAAGAAAGGCGATAAGACAATCCTTTCGATATTTGTTACAGACTATACCGATTCTATAACTATAAAATCTTTTGAATCCAAAGAGAAAATGGAAAATTTCAAAGATTTGAAACCGGGAGCTACTATACTTTTCAGAGGAAAACTTGAATATAACGAATTCGACAAGGACATTGTGTTCAAAGCAAGTGATATAATGCTTGTTTCAAAGAAAACAAAAACAGATAACGCAAAGGAAAAGAGAGTAGAATTACATCTTCATACAAAAATGTCGGACATGGATGGTATAACAGATGTATCAGACTTGATTAAAAGAGCATATAGTTGGGGACACAAGGCTATGGCGATTACTGACCATGGCGTTGTGCAGGCTTTCCCTGATGCTATGACGACTATTGATGGTATCAGAAAAAATGGTGGGGAATTCAAGGCTATATATGGTTGTGAAGCATATTCTGTTGACGATATGAATGATATTGTGGTTCATAGTAACCATAGAAAACTTAATGATGAAATTATAGTATTTGATCTTGAAACAACAGGGCTTGACCCACTTAATTGTAAAATCATCGAGTTCGGTGCTGTTAAACTTAAAAACCTCAATAATGATGGGACTTTTGCTATGTTCTCAGATCCAGAAATGCCTCTTCCTGAAAATATAACGAAGATAACAGGAATCAGCGATTCTGATGTTATGGGTCAGCCTAAAGAGGAGGAAGCATTAAGAAAGTTTATTGAATTCTGTGGAGAAAATCCTGTTCTCGTAGCACATAATGCTCCCTTTGATACAGCATTCATCAGAAACGCCTGTGAAAAATATGGTATTGAGTTTAATTTCTGTACCATAGATACTATTCCTATGTCAAGAATGTTGCTTCCGGGAATGAGAAAATATACTCTTGACCATGTTGCAGATAGTTTGAATCTTGGTAAATTCAATCATCATAGAGCTTTAGATGATGCTGAAATGCTTGCAAGAATTTTTTGCAAACTTATTTCTATGTTAAAAGACAAGAAGGGTGCAGAAACTGTAGATGATATAAATAAGCTTGTCGAAGATGTTGATCCACGTCAGCTTGAAATGTACCATCAGATTATTCTTGTAAAAGATCAGGTTGGTCTTAAAAATCTTTATAAACTCGTTTCTTACGGATTTCTTGACTATTACAGAATGAAACCGAGAATTCCTCTTTCTGTTCTTCAGAAACATAGAGAAGGCCTTATTGTCGGATCTGCTTGTGAAGCAGGAGAAGTTTTCAGGGCAATAGCGAAACATAAGCCGTGGGATGTTGTAAAACAGATTGCATCTTTTTATGATTATCTTGAAATTCAGCCTATAGGCAATAATGAATACATGATTCGTGAAGGGAATGTAAAAGACGAAGAAGATCTCAGAAACCTTAACAGAAAGATAGTTGCTCTTGGCGAAGAACTTGGTATTCCTGTTGTCGCAACTTGTGACGTTCATTTTATGGACAAGAATGATGAGGTTTTCAGAAGAATACTTATGCATTCAAAAGGATTCAGTGATGCTGATAATCAAGCACCATTATATTTCAGAACAACAGATGAAATGCTTGAAGAATTCAGTTATTTAGGCGAAGAAAAAGCTTATGAGGTTGTTGTAACAAATACAAATAAGATTGCTGATATGGTTTCGCCTAATATCAGACCTATACCTAAAGGAACGTTTACACCTAAAATCGAGGGTGCTGATGAAGATTTACAGCGTATTACATGGGAGAGGGCAAAATCGATATATGGCGATCCTCTTCCTGAAATAGTTTCAAAGCGTCTTCAGAAAGAACTTGATTCCATTATCAAGCATGGATTTGCAGTTCTTTATATGATTGCGCAGAAACTTGTTGCAAACTCTGAAGCACATGGATATCTTGTAGGTTCGAGAGGATCGGTAGGTTCTTCTTTTGTCGCATCTATGGCTGGTATATCAGAAGTTAATCCGTTAATGCCCCATTATGTTTGCCCTGAATGTAAATACAGCGAATTCATAACAGATGGTTCTGTGGGTTCGGGATTTGACCTTCCACCTAAAAAATGTCCTAAATGTAATGCTGATATGAAGCGAAACGGACACGATATTCCTTTTGAAACATTCCTTGGATTTGATGGAGATAAGGCTCCTGATATAGACCTTAACTTTTCTGGAGAATTTCAGCTTATGTCTCATAAATATACCGAAGAATTATTTGGTGACGGAAAGGTTTTCAAAGCAGGGACAATAGCATCTGTTCAGGAAAAAACAGCTTTCGGATACGTTCGTAAATATATGGAAGAAAAGAATGTTACTTTCAGCCAGGCAGAACAGAAGAGGATAACAACAGGTTGTACTGGAGTAAGAAGAACAACAGGTCAGCATCCTGGTGGGATGGTAGTTATTCCTTCAGATTACGAAGTTTATGATTTCACACCTGTTCAGCATCCTGCCGATGACCCTGATTCTCAGTTTGTAACAACTCATTTCGATTTTAACTCACTTCATGATACAATTCTCAAACTTGACGAACTCGGACACGATGTTCCGACGTTATATAAACATCTTGAAGACCTTACAGGTGTTAAAATTGCAGATGTAGATACAAGCGATGAACAGGTTATAAAATTGTTTACATCAACCGAACCACTTGGAGTTACTTCTGAGGAAATATACAGTGAAACAGGAACGCTTGCACTTCCTGAAATGGGAACTCCGTTTGTAAGACAGATGCTTATTGATGCTCAACCACATAAATTTAGTGACCTTCTTCAGATTTCAGGTCTTTCGCACGGAACAGACGTATGGCTTGGCAATGCACAGGATCTTATTAAAGATGGAGTATGTACAATTAGTGATGTTATAGGAACACGAGATAGTATTATGACTTACCTTATTTATAAGGATCTTGAACCAAAACTCGCATTCAAGATAATGGAAAATACTCGAAAGGGTAAGGCGAAGAGTTTCTTTACAGAAGATGTTCTTCAGGCAATGAGAGAAAAAAATGTTCCTGAGTGGTATATTGAAAGTTGTCTTAAAATTAAGTACATGTTCCCCAAAGCACACGCTGCTGCATATGTTATTGCTGCTATAAAGCTTGGTTGGTTTAAAGTTTATAAACCTCTCGAATTTTATGCTACAATATTTACTGTTCGTGGTGAAGATTTTGATGCTGAATCTGCTGTAAAAGGTAAAGAGGAAGTTCAGAGAAAAATTGCTGAAATTCGTCAAAAAGGAAACGACGCATCAACAAAAGAAAAAGGAACTCTTGAAATGCTGATGATAACAAACGAAATGCTTTCAAGAGGATATGAATTTCTGCCTATAGAAATTTATAAATCTGATGCTGTTAAATATGTTATTGAAGGTAATAAAATAAGACTTCCTTTCTGTTCAATAGGTGGAATAGGCGAAAATGCTGCACAGAATCTTGCCGATTGTATAAAAAAAGGCGACTTTATTTCTATTGAGGAATTAAAGGAACAGTCCGGTGTTTCTAAAACTGTATTTGAAACACTCGAAAATATGGGCGCATTTGCAGATTTGCCGAAAACAGCACAATTATCACTTTTTTAACTAAGACGCTTGACTTTGTTATGATAGTGTGCTATTATGTTATCATATTAGCACACTAAAGCGTAAGGAGAATGTTATGAAACGATATGATTTAATTACTCCCGAAGGAACAAGGGATTTATTATTGAACGATTGCACAATAAGAAAAAACATTGAAAATTATCTCAGAGGACTTTTCGAAAGTGCTGGATATAGCGAACTCAATACTCCTTGTCTTGAGTTTTATGATGTTTTTAATAAAGAAACTGTCTATTTTCCTCAGGAAACAATGTATAAGCTTTCTGACAGAAAGGGAAGACTTATGGTTTTAAGACCTGATTGCACAGTTCCTATCGCAAGAGTTGTTGCAACAAGACTTCGTGAGGCTAAACTTCCTATAAGATTATTTTATAATCAGAGTGTTTATACTCCGAGCCGTACTAATGCAGGTAAAAGTGATGAAATTTTTCAGAGTGGCATTGAGCTTATTGGTTCGGCATCAAGAAAAGCCGATCTCGAAGTTTTGACTCTTGCTGCCGAGGTTCTTTCACATTGTGATAGCGATAAATTCCGTCTTGAAATAGGTGATAGTGGATTTTTCAAGGTATTAATAGGAAAACTCACTGATGATCCTGAAATCAAGGAAAAAATTCGTGCGCTTATTGAGGCGAAGAATTACCCTGCACTAAACGATTTTCTTGATACTTTTGGCAGTAATTCGGTTATTTCAACACTTAAACAACTTCCGAGTCTTTTCGGTGGAGAAGAGGTTTTTGATAAGGTTGCAAAGTATTATCACGATGCAGAAACTGATAAGATTTTATCTGATTTGAAGTGGATTTATACGGAACTTTCTAAACTTGGTTATGAGGGTAAAATTACTGTTGACCTTGGTATCGTAAACCGTGCAGACTACTATACAGGTGTAATAATGAAGGGTTATCTTCAGGGATATGGTGACGAAGTCCTTTCAGGAGGAAGATATGACAAACTTATATCTGAATTCGGATATGATGTTCATGCAACGGGATTTGCTGTAAATGTTGATGCTGTTGCTGAAATTCTTAAAAGATACAATCCGGTTGCTGAAAATTCATCTCCTGATGTTCTCGTGTTCAGCGAAGAAGAGGATGCTATGGACGCTTTGATATATGTTGAAAAACTTCGCAAAGAAGGTAAAAAAGTTGAATTTTCACTTTTTGATACATATGAGGAAACTATGGATTACGCAAAGGAAAATAAAATTTCTGAAATAATTCGTTACAGAGGTGAAGGAAATGAATAAGCCACTTAGAATTGCTCTTACAAAAGGGAGATTAGAAAAGGATACAGTAGCACTTTTTGAAAAATTAGGATATGACTGCACTTCTGTTCATGAGAAGGGCAGAAAGCTTATTCTTCCTATCTGTGATGGTAAAATAGAAGTTATACTTGCAAAAGCAGCAGATGTTATAACCTATGTTGAACACGGTGTTTGTGATATGGGGGTTGTCGGTAAGGATACTATAATGGAAATGCAGGGAAAGTTCTTTGAACTTGTAGACCTTGGTTTCGGAAGA
>JAZNQY010000098.1:0-27125 GCA_045590375.1 Oscillospiraceae bacterium
AGGAGTTGACTTAGATGACTGTCCACCTGTATTTGAGTAAACTTCTGTATCGAATACGAATACATTTACATCTTCGCCTGATGCGAGAACGTGGTCAACACCACCGAAACCGATGTCGTAAGCCCAACCGTCTCCACCGAACATCCAGAGTGATTTCTTTCTGAGGTAATCCTTAAGTGTGAGGATTTCCTTAGCTTCATCACATCCGCAAGCTTCAAGAGCAGCGATGAGTGTATCTGTTGCAACTGAGTTAGCTGAACCATCGTTAAGTGTTGAGAGGTAACCTTCGATAGCCTTCTTAACGTCAGCCTTCTTAGCTGTCTTCTGGAGGTTGAGGAGAAGTGCTACTGCTCTCTGACGGAGTGTGTTCTGTGCAAGGAACATACCGTAACCGAATTCAGCGTTGTCTTCGAAGAGTGAGTTAGCCCAAGCGGGACCCTTACCAGCCTTGTTTGTTGTGTAAGGTGTTGAAGGAGCAGAACCACCCCAGATTGATGAACAACCTGTTGCGTTTGCGATATACATTCTGTCGCCGAAGAGCTGTGTTACGAGCTTAGCGTAAGGTGTTTCACCACAACCTGCGCAAGCGCCTGAGAATTCGAGGAGGGGCTGCTTGAACTGTGAGCCCTTGATTGTTGTTTCCTTAAACTTTTCGAATACTTCCTTCTTATCGGGAAGTGAAAGTGCGTAGTTGAATACTTCCTGTTCAGCAATCTGAGTTTCGAGAGGCATCATGTTGAGAGCCTTTTCACCCTTCTTACCGGGACATACGTTTACACATGAACCACAACCTGTGCAGTCGAGTGCAGACACTGTCATAACGAAGTTGTAACCAGCCATACCTGTTACAGGGATAGCCTTGTCCTGAGCGAGCTTAGGAGCCTTCTTGAGTTCGTCATCTGTCATGATAACAGGACGGATAACAGCGTGAGGACAAACATATGAACAGAAGTTACACTGGATACAGTTTTCGCTCTTCCATGAAGGAACGTCTACTGCGATACCACGTTTTTCAAATGCAGCTGAACCCTGAGGGAAAGTACCGTCAGCCATATCCTTGAATGTTGAAACAGGGAGCTTGTCACCCTGCTGAGCATTTACAGGAATCTGGATGTTGTTTACATAGTTTGTGAGTGTCTTGTTGGCAGCCTTAACCTTGCCCATACCCATCTTAGTATCCTTAGCTGTCTTCCAGCTTGCAGGAACCTTAACTTCAACGATACCCTTAACACCAGCGTCGATAGCGTCATGGTTCATCTTAACGATAGCTTCACCCTTCTTTGAGTAAGAACGAGTTGCAGCTTCCTTCATATACTTAACAGCATCCTTTATAGGAATGATGTCTGAAAGCTTGAAGAATGCAGCCTGAAGAACAGTGTTGATTCTGTTGCCCATGCCTGTTTCTTTACCGATCTTGATACCGTCGATTGTGTAGAACTTGATGTTGTTTTCAGCGATGTATCTCTTAACCTGTCCGGGAAGTTTCTTTTCGAGTTCCTTAGCATCCCACTGACAGTTGAGGAGGAATGTACCGCCGGGCTTGATGTCTGAAACCATGTCATACTTGTCGATGTAGCTTTCGTTATGACAAGCAACGAAGTCAGCCATATTTACGAGGTATGTTGACTTGATAGGTGTCTTACCGAAACGGAGGTGTGAAACTGTTACACCACCTGACTTCTTTGAGTCATATGAGAAGTATGCCTGAGCATACATGTCTGTATGGTCTGCGATGATCTTGATTGAGTTCTTGTTAGCACCAACAGTACCATCTGAACCGAGACCCCAGAATTTACAAGCTGTTGTTCCAGCAGGAGCACTGTCGAGGTTGCCTTCGAGAGGAAGTGAGAGATTTGTAACATCGTCTTCGATACCGATTGTAAATCTCTGCTTGAAGTCTTCCTTCCATGATGCGTTCCAGTAAACAGCCTTGATCTGTGCAGGAGTTGTATCCTTAGAACCGAGACCGTAACGGCCTGAAGCGATAGGTGTGTTGTTGAACTTAGAGCCCTTGAGAGCAGCAACAACGTCGAGGTAGAGAGGTTCACCGATTGAGCCGGGTTCCTTAGTTCTGTCGAGAACAGAGATCTGTTCAACTGAATCAGGAATAGCTTCGATGAGCTTTTCTGCAACGAAAGGTCTGTAAAGACGAACCTTGATAAGACCAAGTGTGTGGCCCTGTGCATTGAGGAAGTCGATTGTTTCTTCGATTGTATCTGTTACAGAACCCATAGCAATGATGATGTGTGTTGCCTGAGGATGTCCGTAGTAGTTGAAGAGCTTGTAGTCTGTACCGATTTCCTTGTTAACCTTCTTCATGTATTCTTCAACAACTGAAGGAATGTTGTCGTAGTATGAGTTACATGCTTCTCTTGCCTGGAAGAAGATATCAGGGTTCTGAGCTGTACCACGAAGAACGGGATGTTCAGGGTTGAGTGAACGGTTTCTGAATGCCTGAGCAGCCTTCATGTCAACCATCTTCTTGAGTGTTTCTGTATCCCATGTTTCAATCTTCTGGATTTCGTGTGATGTACGGAAACCATCGAAGAAATGAAGGAAAGGAACTCTGCCCTTGATTGTTGAAAGGTGTGCAACAGCACCGAGGTCCATAACTTCCTGAGGGTTTGATGAACAGAGCATTGCAAAACCTGTCTGACGGCAAGCGTAAATGTCTGAGTGGTCACCAAAGATTGAGAGAGCGTGTGATGCGAGTGCACGTGCAGAAACGTGGATTACGCAGGGGAGAAGTTCACCGGCAATCTTATACATGTTAGGGATCATAAGGAGAAGACCCTGTGATGCTGTATAAGTTGTTGTGAGAGCACCAGCTGCGAGTGAGCCGTGTACAGTACCAGCTGCACCTGCTTCAGACTGCATTTCAGCAACCTTTACAGGCTGTCCGAACATGTTTGTCTGTCCTGCTGCAGACCAGATGTCTGTAACCTCAGCCATTACTGAGGAAGGAGTGATGGGGTAGATAGCAGCAACGTCTGTAAAGGGGTATGACGCCCATGCGGCAGCGTTGTTACCATCCATGGTTTTCATTTTTCTAGCCATTTCAGTAAGCCTCCTAAAAAATTGAACTGATGATGTTATGATGCAAACTTTTTCGTTTGCAACTTTACCCGATAATTCTAACACATATTTTATAAAATGTAAAGAGAATGAGCTAAAAATTAAAGATAAATTTACTTTTAATTTTCAAAAAAATTCATTTCTTCTGAAAAAAATCAACCTCATTTGTTGTGTTATTATTGAAGACTTTCGCCCTGTGATGTTATATCTGCACAAATGTGAATGACAAAAAATTAACAATATTGTTTAAAACGGAGTTTTTTTATAAATTCAAAAATATTACAGAATGGTTACAAATAGGTTTCAGTTTGATTACAATTTTTTTATTGGCAGTAAAAAGGCTTATTTTGTGCGATTTTTCGGAACTTTTTGCAATATCTTCCTTATAGCTATACTGTTGACTTTTGCTAAATTTTATTGTATAATCATTTTGTATGTGAAATTTTTTCTTTGCATATAATCAATCAACAAAACCTATTGTGTATCGGGGGATAGAAATGATTTCTGACAGTAGTCGATTGTCCGTTATATTTACGGAAACCGATATCTCTTCGTGGGGGATAGCAGTCATTGTAGTCATCGTTCTTTTAAGGGCATTTTTCACACTATGCGAATTTGCCGTTACGGAAATAAACGACAGCGTTGTAAAGGATTTTGAAAACGAAAAGGGAAGCAAGAAAATTCTCTCATCCGTTCTTTCAAAGCCTTCTGCGATGATAACTACTTTTTCTGCAAACAGAATTCTATCAGCAGTTGTTATATCGTTATGTTCATTTACGGTATTTTTTCCTTCACTTTATAAATGTATTATAAGTCTTTTTGAGGGAAATTATTTTGCCGATGAATTTTCGATTATAATTTCGTCAGTGATAATCGTTTTATCGACAGTTGTCGTAATGACGGTTTTCAGTGACAGAATTCCAAAGAGAATTGCTATGGCTGCCGATTCGGTATCGCTTGCCGTATTCGTTGCATTGCCTGTAAGAATTCTCATAATACTCCTCACTCCTCTCACAGCTTTATGTGGGCTTCTTACAAAGTTGTTTTCTTTTCTTTTCGGTCTTTCACAGACGGATGAAAGAGATATAGCAACAGAAGAAGAAATACTTATGCTTGTTGACGCGCGTAACGAAACGGGTGAACTTGAAGAAGCGCAGAAAGAAATGATAAGCAATATCTTTGAGTTTGACGACACTTTAGCAGGTGATGTCATGACGCACCGTACAGACATTGACGCAGTTGACATAAACGCGAAGGTTCCTGATGTAATCCGTCTTGCGATTGATTCGGGGCGTTCGAGAATTCCTGTTTACGAAAACACAATAGACAGCATACTCGGATTCGTATGCGTCAAAGACCTTCTCTGTCTTATAGGATGCGAGAATGTCGAAGGTTTTGAGATAAAAAGTTTCATAAGAGATGTTCTCTACGTTCCGGGAACGAACTCCTGTGGAGAAGTTTTTGAAATGATGCGTAAGAACAAGGCTCAGCTTGCTGTTGTTGTCGATGAATACGGTGGAACGGCAGGACTTATCACAATGGAAGACATACTTGAATCCATAGTCGGAAATATTCAGGATGAATATGACGATGATGCCGAAGAAATCGTTGAGGTTTCAGAAGGAACCTATATGATTTCGGGAACATCCGACCCTGAAAAAATACTTTCCGTTCTCGGAAAAGAACTTCCCGAGGAACATGAGTATGATACGATGGGTGGATTTATAACAGACCTTCTCGGGCGTATACCCGAGGAAAACGAAAATGCCTCGGTGGTTTACGAGGACATTGAATTCACCGTTTTGATAACGGAGGAAAAAAGAATAACCAAAATAAAAGCGGTTGTTCTTAACGATAAAACCCAAACCAAAGAATGAAAAGGAGAATCGTTATGATGAAGAGAAAGTCATCAGCGCTTCTTGCACTTGTTATGACGGTCATGATGTCAGTGTCCGTTTTCTCAGGATGTAAGAAGAAAGAAATCGAAAACACACCCGTAGACACAACTGCAAACGTTGCAGTAATGGGCGACACATGGGATTGTCCTGCTTGTGGTCAGGCAGCAGTTTCATCAAAGTTCTGCCCTAACTGTGGCGAAGCTAAGGACTGGACATGTCCTTCATGTGGACAGGCAGGCGTAACAACAAAGTTCTGCCCCAACTGTGGAACAGCCAAGGACGGAGACGCATCTGCTCCCACAACAGACGCAACAGTAGCAACTGACGCTCCTGAAGCAACAACAGTTGCAACAACAGCTCCCACAGCAGCACCTACAGCTGCTCCTACAACAGCTCCCACAGCAGCACCTACAGCTGCACCCACAACAGCACCTACAACTGCTCCTACTGTTGCTCCTACAACAACAGCTAAACAGGAAGCTCCTTCAGCATACATCAAGAATGCAAACAGATATGTTTACGGCACACTTTCTGATGCTGAAAAGAAGGCTTATGTTGATATCTACAATGGTATGAAGAACCGTGATTCAAGAATCACAACTTCTGCAAATGTAAGTGCATCAAAATTCAAGGAAATCGTAATGAACGTTGTTTACCAGGAACCTACAAGCTACATCGCTATGGGTGGTACATTCGAAGGAACAACATTTATTCCTAAATATTCATTCACAGCATCAGAAGCAGCAGCAATGGATAAGGCTTGTGACGCTGCTATGTCAAAGATTCAGGCTAAATTCCCTGCAAACGCATCTGACTTCGATAAGGTTAAGGCTATCCATGACTACATCGTTCAGAACACAGTATTCTCAAAGGACAACAAGTACAGTGGTTACGCTTACGGTCCTCTCGTTGCAGGCGTTGGTCAGTGTGAAGGTTATGCAAAGGCTATGACATACGCTCTCACATACTTCGGTCTTGAAAACGTTCGTATGGTTGGTACAAAATATGACGGTCTTTCACACGCATGGAACAAGGTTAAGGTTTCAGGCAAGTGGTATAACATCGACGCTACATGGGATGAATACTACACAGAAAAATCTTCAAAGGCTATCAGATACACATTCTTCCTCATTCCTGACGCTGGTATCATGAGTGGAAGTGGCAGAAACTACATTCCTCAGTGTACATTTACACCTCCTTCAGCATCATCATGGGATAACAACTACTTTGTAAAATCAGGCTACTATGCAACATCTCTTGCTGAAGCAAAGACAAAGATGCAGCAGGCTGCTATCAATGCTGCAAAGAACAAGCAGGAAGTAATCCAGATCAAGTGTAGCGATAAGGGTGTTTACGATCAGGCAAGCGCTTGGCTCAAGTCAAACTATGCTGGTATCATCAACACAGTAAACAACACATCAGGATGCAATAAGTGTACTGCTAAATCACTTGGCGACACATCATTCCTTACAACAGACAAATATATCATTGAACTCGTTGTAACATACTAATAGTGACATAACTTGATTTTCGGGGCGTGTAAAATCGCCCCGAAATAAGTTTTTTAAATGAAAGGTTTGGAAAAATGAAAAAAAGAATATTATCGATAATTATTGCAGCTATGATGGCTCTTACCTTCACAGCCTGCTCAAAGACAACTACCGATGATGCAAATAATCCTTCAGGAAACGATACTCCTGCAGTTACAGATTCTGTAAATAACGGTGGAGAAACAGATTCTCCTTCAGCAGATGGAAACGGTGGCGCAACACAGACAGTTTCTGTTCCCAAATATGTTTATAACACTCTTCCCGATGAAGAAAAAGCTATCTATGACAAAATTCTCACAGCTGTTCAGAACTTTGAAACAGAAGTTGATCTCGGAAAAGAATACCCCACAGAAACAGTTTTAAGAACATATAAGAATGTATTCTTCCAGGAACCTGAAATTTTCTGGTTCTATGCAACAAACGAACAGTTTGCTGCAGCAGGTGACACAATGTCAAAGGTTGCTTTACAGTACAGATATGATCAGTCACTCTGCGAAAATATGAAGAAATCTCTTCAGAACTCACTCAATGATATCGAAAAGCAGTTCCCCGAAAACGCAACAGATGTTGATAAGGTAATCACAATCCATGATTACATCATCAACAGAACAGTTTTCTCAAAGGATGATGTATATTCAAAGAACGCTTACGGTGCACTCGTAGGTGGATATTCACAGTGTGAAGGCTATGCTAAGGGGCTTGCTTATGCTTGTAACTATTTCGGAATTGAAAATGTAAGAATTACAGGTAACAAGTATGACAACAACTCACACGCATGGTCAAAGGTTAAGATTGACGGCAAATGGTATAATGTCGATGTTACATGGGATGACCCCGAAAGCTCAAACGGCGAACAGCTTTTAAGACACAACTATCTTTTTGTTCCCGACTCAGCAATCAACGATATTACACATATCGTTATCTGCGATTTCGTTCCTCCCGTTGCTGATTCAACAGATATTGACTACTTCAAGCATAAGGGTCTTTATGCTTCTACTAAGGAAGAAGCAGTTTCACTTATCCATGACCATATCGTTGAACAGGCAAAGAACGGCGAATCTGTTTGTCAGGTTAAATGTGCAAACGAAGAAGTTTATAAAGCTGCCCTCGACGAACTCATCCAGAAGGGTGGATACCAGAAGATTTCTGATGATGCAAAGGCACAGAATCCTCAGGTTTCATCATTCGGTCTTATGAATGACGATCAGCTTTATATCATTCATTTCAATATCAAGTATAACTAATTTTTCTCGGAAGGTGGGAATAAAATGAAAAACAGACGATATGCCATTTCAGGAATTATACTTTCTGTCATTATGGCTTTATCAGGCTGTAAATCAGATTTGTTCCCACTTGAAGAAAACCCTTATAAACAAACGGAAACAACAGTTTCCGTATCGGAGACGGCTCCGACATATTCTACGGAGCCGTTTATTCCGATAGAAACAACAGAAGAACCCACTTATGAAACAACAGAAATCCCCGAGGAAACAACCACTCCAAAGGAAACAACTACTGTCGCAACGACAACCACTACTGTTGAAACAACAACAGAAGTGACTACAACAACGGTTATCACAACAACTCCTGCAGTAACAGAAACTGCTCCCCAGACTACGAAAACAACAACTGCTGTATCTCTTTCAGCACCAACTGCTCCAAGAAAAGAGATATACAGTTCTTATGCATATAATACACTGACAGAAAAAGAAAAGCAGGCCTATGATATCTTTGAAGGCGCAGCTGTTTCTCTTTCAAGTAAGGTCGATTTTGAAGGACTTTCAATCACAAAGGAAGAACTCGAAAAAGTTGTTTATGCCTTTGATCTTTATGAGCCCTTATATTCCTATGTTTCACTCGAAAATTGTATGGTAAGAGGAAGGAACGGAATAGTAAAGACAGTTGATATCGCTTATTATTACGATAAGGCAACACACAGCAAAATGACATCTGCTGCTGTTTCTGAAGCAGATAAGATACTTGCAAAAATCACTCCGAAGATGAGCGATTTTGAAATTCTTAAACTCTTTCATGATGAAATCATAACAAAATGTGTCTATGATAAAACTGCACAGAACAGAAACACTATATATGGCGTTCTTGTTGAAGGAAGAGCAACCTGCACAGGCTATGCGAAAACATTCCAGTATCTCTGTAACAGAGCAGGAATTGAAAATACATGTGTTTTCGGAAACGCAGGTGGCGAAGGACATATGTGGAATATGGTAAAACTTGACGGAGAATGGTATGAAGTTGATACAACATGGGATGATACTACTCTTGATGATTTAGACAATGAAATTTTCTATGAATTCTTCCTTGTTGACTCTGCTAAAATGAGCGACAGACAGTTATTTGATTATAACTATAACAAACCTGTTGCTTACGGAAAAAAATATTATTACTATAACGTTATGGGAACATATGCACAGTCTACCGATGGGCTCAAGACGGCTATAAAGAATTCACTTAAAAATGCCATAAAGGAAAATAAAAACTGTGCACAGGCTATGTGCTCCGACAGGACACTTGTAGTTGCTGTTGAAACCCTTGCGGATTCAGGTGAACTTTTTCATCTTATTACCGAAGTCGAAAAAGAAACAGGCTATACATTCAATAAAGCCGAAATGAAATATTATACTCTCGAAAATGCAAATATGATACTTATAACATTCTGATAGAAAAGGGGTGAACGCGTTGAAAAAAGGTCTTTCAAAAGTAATGCTCATTACTATAATTTCATCACTTCTTCTTTCGGCGTGTAACCCTGTATCCGACAATCCCGGACAGGATGTGACAAGCACTCCCGATTTTATTGTTACAGATGAAACATCAGAATCTTCGGGACATATTCCTAAGGTTGAATTTTCTGTATGGAAAGACAGCATCCCCGATAAATGCACAAGCAGATACGGTTATCTTTCGCTTGATGCATCTGAAAAAGAAATCTATAACAGCATAGTTGAGGGTGCAAAAAACTATGCAAAGGAAATAAAGATTTCAAGAGAGATAAAGAAAGAACGCCTTGAAAAAATCTGCGAAATGATTTTTATTGAAGAAAATTCACTTTACTATCTTTCCGATGAATATTTAGTAACTCATAACGCACTTACAGGCAAGGCTACATCTGTGCTTCTTGAATACAAATATGATTTTGAAGAACTTGCATATCTCAACACCATGACAGAAGAAAAGGTTGCTGAAATCCTCTCCAAAACCGATGACAGTATGTCTGATGTCGATAAGCTTAAAATTTTCCATGATGAGATAATTTACGGATGCAAATATGAAACTGAGGGAAGATACATTTCTACTCCTTTCGGTGCGCTCTTTGAAGGAAAAGCTCTCTGCGAAGGCTATGCAAGAGCGATGGCAATTCTCTGCAACAAAGCAGGTATTGAAAATATGCTTGCAACGGGAACGCAATATAACACAGACGAAAACGGAAATACCACAGAAGAACCACATATGTGGAATATGATAAAGCTTGACGGACTCTGGTATAATATGGACGTTACATGGGACGATCCTGCGTCTATAAGAGATGGAAGGGATCTTGGCGATGACTATATCAGTTACAGCTATTTCCTTATCCCGAGTAATGAACTCCGTCCGACTCTTTCGATAAGAACAGACCTTATCGAACCTCCTGCTGCATATTCTCTCGATAACAATTATTTTGTTTATTACGGCTATTATGCAGAAAGTTATGATGAAGCACTTACAATCCTTGAAAAAGCGATAAACGACGGTTACGAAAGAGGCGACCGTTATGTAAGAATAAAATTCTCTACACCTGCACTTTATAAAGAAGCCGCATACAAACTTTTCAGCAAAAAGGAAATCTTTACTGTATGTCCCGATATGTTACCTAAGAAGATGGACTTTTACTGGAACGAAAATGCAAAATGCATACAATTTTCAATCAGATAAACCGTTACGGAATAAGAAATCCGTAACGGTTTTTTGTTGCGAAAAAAATTTTTCTGCATAAAATATAAGTATCATTATTCGGAGGTTAATTTATGAAAAAAAAGCTACTTGTCGCAGGAGGGGATTTAAGACAGATTTTTCTCGCTCTGTCGCTCTCCCGTGAATACGATACTTATATCTACGGCATTGATGACGATACCTATACAGAAAAACTCAGAAAAGATAACGGCGAAACTTTATATGATGCAGTTATACTTCCGATACCTGTCACAAGCGATGGAAAAACGCTTTTTTCTCCTTTTTCGGAAAATGAAATTTCTTTGTCTGAGGTTTCAGAAAAGGTAAAGAAAAACGGTCTGGTTTTCGGTGGAAGATTTATGAATTCCGAAAATATATTTACCGAAAAAGGAACAGAAACCATAGACTATCTTTCAAGAGAAGAACTTTCTGTTATGAATGCCGTTGCAACGGCAGAGGGTGCTTTGGGGATTGCTATGGAAGAAAGCCCCGAAACGATTTTCGGAAACAAAATACTCATAACGGGGTTCGGAAGAATAGCAAAAACCCTTGCTAAAATACTTGTTTCTATGGGTGCTGATGTAACTGTATGCGCAAGAAAAAAGAGTGATATAGCCTGGGCAGAAATATTCGGGTGTAAGGGAAGGGATTTTTCGCTGCTCAATGAAAAATCCGATTTCAGAATTATATTCAATACAGTTCCGACAGAGATTTTCACAAAAGAAAAACTCTCGCTATTAAATCCGTCGGCACTTATAATCGACCTTGCCTCAAAACCCGGTGGAGTTGATTTTGAGTCGGCTGCTTTAATGGGGATAAAAACTATATGGGCGTTATCTCTCCCCGGGAAAGTAGCACCCGTTACATCAGGAGAAATAATTGCTAAAACTATAAGAAATATTTTAACAGAGAGGGGAGATATGAATGTCTGATTTTGAAGGAGTTAAAATAGGCTATGCTTTCTGTGGTTCTTTCTGCACCTTCCGTAAAAGCATCGAAGAACTGAAAAAACTTGCTGAAAACGGAGCGAAAATTACTCCGATAATGTCGTTTGTTGCGTTTGACACCAATACCCGTTTCGGAAAGGCAGAGGATATCAGAAAAGAGATAGAAGATATATGTGGGAATAAGATAATAAATTCTATTGAAGATGCAGAACCGATAGGACCTAAGAATATGTTTGATGTTCTTGTTGTAGCACCCTGCACGGGCAACACGACAGCGAAACTTGCAGCAGGAATAATAGATACCCCCGTTACAATGGCTGTAAAATCACATATAAGAAATATGAAACCCGTTGTTCTTGCGATAGCAACGAATGACGCACTCGCAGGGTCTGCAAAGAATATCGGAATGCTTCATAATTACCGTAATTTCTTTTTTGTTCCCTATGGTCAGGATGATTATATGGGCAAACCCAATTCTCTCGTTTCGGATTTCACAAAAATTCCCGAAACGATTTTAAGAGCACTCGGTGGAAAACAAATTCAACCCGTATTGTTATAAAAAAAGGTTATCGGTAATTACCGATAGCCTTTTGTGTTTTCTTAAAAATTATTCAGCAGAACCTTCAGCGTATTTAGCAGAGAATTCGTTGATTGTTCCGTCAGCGATCATCTTTTCGATTGATGCATTGATCTTTGCGAGAAGTTCATCGTTGCCCTTAGCAACTGCGATTGCGTATTCTTCTGATGCGAATGCTTCATCATCTTCAACGATAACAAGACCTTCATTGTCACCGATATATTTAGCAGCTGTTGCTGAGTCGATAACAACGACATCACACTTGCCGTTTACAAGTTCCATAACAGCTTCTGTGCCCTTTTTGAAAGCTTCATATTTGTATCCCATATCGTTTACACAAGTTTCACCTGTATACCCCTGGATAACAACGATTTTCTTGTCTGCCATATCAGCAGCCTTCTTGATGTCTGAGCCTTCCTTAACGATCATTACCTGCTTTGCAACATAGTAAGGTGTTGAGAAATTAACTGCTTCTTTTCTTTCTTCAGTAACTGTCATACCTGCGATAACAGCGTCGATCTGACCATTCTGAAGCGCGATGAGAAGTGAGTCGAATTCCATGTTTTCGATCTTTACAGCCATTCCGTTATCGTCACCGATTTTCTTTGCAACAGCGATGTCGATTCCGTCATACTGATCGATAAGTCCGTTTGAAGAAACGAATTCGAAAGGAGGGAATTCAGCGTTTGTGCCGAATACGAGTGTGTCTGCTGCCTTTTCCTTTGCACATCCCGAAAGCATTGTAGCCGAAAGAACTACTGCACCTGCGAGAGCTGCGATTTTTTTGAGTGTTTTTACCATTTTTAAACTCCCCTTAATTAAATTATTATATTATAAGGATAACCCCTTATTTACATATTAAAGAACTTTACTTAAAAACTTTACGGTTCTTTCATTCTGTGGATTTCCGAAAACCTGATCGGGGGTTCCACTTTCCATAATAACGCCCTGGTCCATAAAGAGAACTCTTGTTCCTACTTCTCTCGCAAAGCCCATTTCGTGAGTAACAACGACCATTGTCATTCCTGATTTTGCAAGGTCTTTCATAACATCTAAAACTTCGCCGACCATTTCAGGGTCGAGTGCTGATGTAGGCTCGTCAAAAAGCATTATTTCAGGCTCCATAGCGAGAGCACGGGCGATTGCAACACGCTGTTTCTGTCCACCTGAAAGCTGATTGGGATAAGCGTCGGCTTTATCGGAAAGACCAACTCTTGAGAGAAGTTCCATTCCTTTTTTGACAGCGTCTTCTTTAGACATCTTCTTTAAAAGAACGGGTGCTAAAGTAATGTTATCGATGATTGTCAGATGAGGGAAAAGGTTGAACTGCTGAAAAACCATACCCATTTTCTGTCTGATAAGATTAACATTTGCTTTTTTTGAATTTATCTGTTCATCGTCGATGAAAATCTCGCCCTCAGTTGGCTTTTCGAGAAGGTTAAGACAACGAAGAAATGTTGATTTTCCTGAGCCTGAAGGACCTATTACAACGACAACTTCACCCTGTGTTATATGTTCATCTATTCCTGCGAGAACGTTTAAATCCCCGAAGGTTTTATGAAGATTTTTTACCTTGATCAATTTATTTTCCCCCTCTTGTTATCTGACTTCCGATTTTCTCAGCTGTTTTTCTATAAGACCGAGTAAAAGGGTTAAAACCTTGATGATTACGAAATAGATTATCGCTGTTGCGATAAGAGGCATAATCGGTTTGTATGTAGCAGACTTTATAAAGTCGCCTGCCTTCTGAATATCCATAAGACCTACATATCCGACAATGGCTGTTTCTTTTATAAGAACGATGAATTCGTTACAGAGCGCAGGGAAGATGTTTTTAACAGCCTGAGGAATTATAATTCTGCTCATGGTCTGCGCTGCGTTAAGCCCCAAAGAACGCCCTGCTTCTGTCTGTCCCTTATCTATTGACATAATACCTGCTCTTATGATTTCAGAAACATAAGCACCTGAATTTATACCGAATGCGATAGCTGCGATTATCCATTTGTCAACATGAACAGATGCGAATACAACGAAATAGATTATCATAAGCTGTGTTACAGAGGGTGTTCCTCTGATAACGTCGGTATAGATGTTTCCTATTCCTCTTAAAAACTTTGAGTTTGAAAGGTTGAAAAGTGCGATTATCATACCTATGATAATACCTAAAACTACTGCTAAAAGCGACACTTTTATAGTAACACCGATACCGTCAAGAAGAAGCATATATCTGTCTTCTTTTATAAACGACGCATAAAAGTCGGCGTAAAAGTCATTCCATACATTTGAGAAAAAATCTGTTAATGTGTTCATATTATCATTCCTTTAGGGATTATAGTCTGCAAAAATCAAAATAAATTATACCATATTATTGCATAACAGTCAATATATTTTTGGGTTTTGTATGAATTTTAAGGCGAAAAATCGGCAAATATGACATTGAACTATGATATGCATATATGGTATAATTACAATGTATTATTATACTCGGATAAAAGGAGTAATGTTTTATGTCATATAATCCAGGCGAAGATGGTTTCAATAATTCAGGAAAAACCGAAATGGATGAACTTGATCTTTCAAAAGCAAGAGAAAAGAAAGTTGATAATTCAAAAACACTCAGAAACGGAAGATACGACGGGCTTCGTTCTTTTGATGAGCTTCCTCCTCTTAAAATAGATATGATGAAGGAAGAAAAGAAGCGTGATGTTTCTTCTGAACCTATAAAAACAGAAAAGAGTTATTCAAAATACAAACATTCTGTATATAAAACAGAGGAAGAAAAGAAACAGCGTATAAGAGGAATAGCAATAGGTGTTGCCGGCGTTGTTGCAGTATATATTTTTGCAGGCGTATATGCAAACAGCATAAACAAGGATTACATAATGGAAACATCGGGCGAGCTTGCTTCTGTCGGTGTTTCATCACTTGAACTTGTAAAGGAAAATTACGACAGCAAGGTATCTGATTATGATAAAGAGTCAAACGGACTGAGTCTGTATCTCGCTGATACCGACGGTGACAGAATTTCAGACGCTTTTGAAATTTCAAACAATATGTCTGACCCTGCAAATCCCGATACCGACGGCGATGGTCTTACCGATGGCGTTGAGATTTTAGCAGGACTTGCACCCAAACAGAAACAGACTGACGGAAAAACATCGGATAAGGATGTTCCTTTTACAAGAGAAGAATCAATAGGCATAGCAACTGCTGAAATGCAGGGCAATGCAAATGTTTACGGAACACAGTTCGGAGAATACACATCTGCCATTGCAAACTATCCCGGCGTTGTAAGTTCACTCTGCGAACTTTATTCAGTAAAGTCATCCGAAAGCGTAAAGATTTCATTCAGCCTCAATGATGAAGCAACTTCAAAATGGGGAAGCAGTAAGGAAAACCTCAAAATCTATAAGGTTGATACAGCTTCGTCTGAATTTGAAGAAATAGAATCAACATCAGACGGCTCTGTGATTTCGGCTGATATTTCAAAGGACGGAATTTATCTTTTGGGTGATAAATCGCTTATGGATGCAGAACATCCGACAAGAGTATTCTTCCTTATCGACAATTCAGGCTCTATGTATCCTGTTGAAGAATGTGAAGGCTCTGAAGAAAACGACGTTGAATTCAGAAGACTCGACCTCGCTATAAGCATTATGGATAACCTCTATGATGTTTCTTTCGGTGCAGGAAAATTCACAGGAAACTATACAACTCTCATTGAAATAAACGACAATTATTCAAGAACTGAAAAGAGAATAAACAGCATTGCAAAATCAGATGAATATTTCGATGGTACAAATATAGCATATGCTTTAAGAAAAGCAGCCGAAGAATTTGATGATAACAAGCTTGCAAGAAACTATATCGTTCTTCTTACAGACGGAAACACAACAACACCGAATACAGCAGCTGAAAGAACAGCAGTTGAATACTGTAATCAGAAGAACATAACAATTATAACAATAGGCCTCGGAAAGCATATAACACAGTCATATCTTTATGATACGGCAGAGGCTACAAACGGAATGTTCTTCCATGTTTCAAACGCCGAAGGGCTCGATCCCGTCGCTGAAAAGGTATGTGCTATCATTTCTGAAAACCAGATTTCAGAAAGCGATGAAAAAACAGGTGATATGTTTGTTATCGCTGACACAGGATATAATTATAAAGAAGACGGTCTCCGTTATGGTATGCCCACAACCGAAAATGTTGATGGTTCGGCACTCGGAACTGCTATGATAAACAAGCTCTATTATTCAGGTGCTTTAGAACTCACAGCAGATGGATATAAGAGTGGCAAGGGTGGCGAAATCGGTGGATATGATATCTCAGACCACGCATTTTTCGGTGACACAAGACAGAATCTCTGTGACCTTACTCTTGACTGTACAAAGGATTACAGAGAATATATCATTATGCAGGATAAATGGGATTTCAAAAAGGTAACCGACGGAACACTCTATTATACAAAGGAAACAAAGGATTTCCTCGCACAGAAGGGCTGGGAAATCGGCATGAGAAAATACAACGGTGAAGGAATTGAAGACGACGGACTTATGAAGGTTATAAGAGTCATAACATTCCAGAATCTTCCTCCTTTTGAAAACTATGAAACAGCTATTGTAAACACAGACAAGGTTTCTGCAGAAGATAAGAAAATAGTTGCTGCAATAAAATATTATGATAATCTTTATCTTTCCGATAATGCAGATATACTTTCATTTGGCGCTAACGGGGATAAGGCTTTTGAAGCACTCGAAACAGAAACATCAAGTGGTAATCCTTCTGTTATAACAACAGGAAACAGTGTTTATAACGTTTCAAGACTTCTGAGAAAATCAGCCGACCCCAACACATTTGTCATTGAAGCTTATGAAGTAAGCGACGGTGAAGTAGTAAAGATAACTCTTTCAAAGCAGCCTGTATATGATGATAAGGCAGGAACAAAATATCAGTATATCGCAAAAGTAGGCGATAAGGAAATGCCCCTTTATATTTACAGATAGCCTATGAAAAAGTTAAAAGAGTTTATTAAAAACGAGATTGTACTCGTTATATCATTATTCGTGGCGATGGTTACAATGTTTTTTGTGCCACCGTCTGCGAATTATATAGGGTATATAAATTTTTCGGTGATATCACTTTTATTCTGCCTTATGCTTGTTGTTGCAGGGGTTATGGAAACAAATCTTTTCGGCGTTGTTTCAGAAAGAATGCTTTTTGTGACAAAGACAGAAAGAGCAGTAACAATAGTTCTTGTTATGGTTACATTTTTCAGTTCAATGCTGATAACGAATGACGTTGCACTTATAACATTTGTTCCTTTAACGATAAGCATTTTCGGAAGTGAACGAAAGGACAGGCTTATTTTAACCGTTGTTCTTGAAACCATTGCCGCAAACCTCGGCAGTATGGCAACGCCTGTCGGAAATCCTCAGAATTTATATATCTATGATTATTTTTCACTTTCAATAGGTGAATTCTTTAAAATTCTCATGCCATCGGTTATTCTCGGTATGATTATGATTTTGATAGCTTGTTTCATAGGAAAAAACAACGCTATGCGTGGCGACGACAATATCGACAACGAGATAAAGGATAAGAAAAAACTTGTTTTATATATCATTCTTTTTATCGTTTGTATGATGACTGTTTTAAGAATACTTGATTACAGAATAACACTCGTAGCAGTTATTTTATCAGCACTTATCTTTGACAGAAAAATCTTTAAAAAAGTCGATTATTTTCTTCTTCTGACATTTGTTGCGTTTTTTATTTTTGTCGGAAATTTAAGAGCTATCCCCGAAATAAATTCAGCGCTTGGTGAAATGATAAAGGGAAGAGAATTTGTCCTTTCTGTTATAGCAAGTCAGGTTATCAGTAATGTTCCTGCTGCTGCAATGCTTTCGGGATTTACCGATAATGCCGCAGCACTTCTGACGGGTGTTGATGTAGGAGGGCTCGGAACTCCCGTTGCATCGCTTGCAAGTCTTATTTCATTGAAACTCTATTCAAGAAGCAAGAATTCTGATATGAAAAAATATCTTCTTGTTTTTACAGTTCTGAATATAATTTTCCTTGGCATCTTTATTCTTTTCTGCGTATTTGTTTTGGGTTACAGATAATTTTTAAGGACGGAGGTGAGAAAAATCAGACGTAAGGTTATAATATCATCAGTTGTTGTTTTAGCACTTATCGGCTTCATTATCTGGGGATATTCGGGTGACGGGGGTAGCAGAAATACAACCCCTTCGCAGACAACTTCAAAGAACACAACAGAGGCTACAACAACAGAACCCGAAAAAGTTTATCTTCCTTTTTCTATGACTCTTGAAAACTATACGGATAAAGAATTTTTCTCATCACCCTGCCCCGATTTTTTAAATGCCGAACAGAAAAAAATATGGCAGGAAGCATATTTTATGACATATATGAGCGTTACAGAAAACAGCTTCGGTCTTACGGGAGAATATGAAAAATCTCCTCGTCTTTCTGATGACGGACACGAATATCATTATATAAGAACAGGTGTTTCCTATGATGAAATGTATAGCTATATAACAAGTGCTTTTACAAAGGAATATACAGAAGAAACCTTTATGGCAGACACCTATATAAATGATAATGGTGAACTTCTTTTCCATGACAGAGCAAGAAAACCCGATGTTTCATACAGGGACTGTGAATTTAACCTCATTTCAAGCAATTATAACAAGATAGAATTTTCTATGACAGCGCTTTATTCCTGGAAGGATATAGCGACCCTCGGTGAACTTGATAAAACAGAAACCGAATCTCATCTTGAAGAGCACACTTTTACAATGGTAAGAACAGAAAACGGCTGGAGGATGAGTGAATACAGTTTCTGGCTTTAACGAAAAGTTTACATTTTTAAAGCAGGTTACCTATTGCTATCTTTTAAAAAAGATAGTATAATACATCTTGGAAATTATTTTGCAAAGGAATGTGAAAATGAGTCTTACAACATATATACAATACCGCGACTGTATCCATGATATAGTGGATACTCCTGTTGTTCAGAAGATGTCGCGTTATATACAGCATGGCGATGTTTCTACTTTAGAGCATTGCATACTCGTTTCGTATCTTAGTTTTTTAGTATGTAAAAAACTCGGAATGAACTATTATGCTGCCGCAAGGGGAGGACTTTTACATGACCTCTTTTTATACGACTGGCATGATGTTCCGATAAAGATAAGAACACCAAAAGATATCTTCCGTATGCACGGATTTGTTCATTCAAAAAAAGCACTCGATAATGCTTATGAGCATTTTGATTTAAGCCTTCTTGAAATGGATATTATAGAAAAGCATATGTGGCCTTTAACAGCCGTTCCACCGAGATATAACGAAAGCTTCGTTGTTTCCTGTATGGACAAGGTTGCGGCAATCCTCGAAACGATGAGAATAAGCCGTTTTTCATTCCTCGGAAAAGTAACTGCTTTTTCAGCAGTCAGAGAGCAGGTTGTTGCAGAAATACTCGCAGTAAGTAATGCATAGGATAAAGCAGGAATCATAAGATTCCTGCTTTTATTTTTTGGTTAACGCTAATTATTACAAAATGGTGTCAGTTTTGAAAATCGGTTGAAATCGCGTTTTGTATGTTGTATTATTAGAATTGGCGATGTTTTATAACATAACAGCATTCGGGGAAATGCTGATTTTCGGAGGGAAAAATGAAAAAACTTATTTTATCTTTGATTGTTATATCAATGCTTACGGGTTGCGTTTCAGAACCTGTAAAGCAGGAAGAGGTTACGACAACTGCTGAAACAGAAAACTCATCTGCATCAAAGCTTGAAACATCGATTACTAAAGAGGTAATTAATACTGAAACTACTAAAGCATTTTCCACACAAGTAGTTGATGTAATCGGTGAACCATTAGGAAATACATACGATAATTCGCAACAAGATGGATATACAGATATATGTAGAAAATTTATTCGTGATGAAAAAGTGGGTGGAATAGCTGTTGGCATGGAATATGATGAAGTTGTAAGAAAGCTTGGCGAACCATCTACACAAAAAGAACCTTATAATTCTATGGATGGCATATTACAATCAATGACTTTTAGCGATGGAGAGGTAAGCATAACTTTTGTTATAGAGAACGATATTAAAAGTATAAAAGACTACGCTTTTAACAAGTCAACAAATGCTGTAACTGATAGTGGAATCGGAATAGGTAGTAGCCGAGAAGATGTTTTAAAAAAATATGGCAATATAATTAGTATCAATAATAGTGTATGGACTTATTGCTTTGGCAGAGAGGATATTGACTATATAGATTACAATATCACTTCAGAAACCATAAACGAAATTCCTGTGCTGATGATAGGAGAATTTTATCAGGGGAGTTTTACTTTCTATTTTGATGAGAATGATAAGGTTATTTGTATTGTAGTAAGAGATATGACAAGTTTGTAATCCTTTGCCTGTGGATTTTGACAGTAAGGCTGATTATGATAACGACGGATTATTGAATACCAAAGAAATCGACTGGAACAGCCCTCTTATCAAGGATAAATCTTTAAAGATATATGAAAGCCTGCCTACAGTTCAGGAGTGTATAGATTATTTTAAAAATACAAAAGAACTTACATATGTTGAAAATGGGCTTGAGCCTTAATAACAATTATTTATAACGGAGAGAAAAAATGAAAATTTGTGCTGTTGTGCCGTCGCTTAATCCCGATGACAGCCTCATAGAAGTAATAACGGGGTTAAAGGAAAAGGGATTTAAAAAAATAATACTCATAAACGACGGCAGTGAAAGTGATGAGTATTTCAATAGACTCAGCGCCGATGAAAGCGTAATTGTTCTTACCCACGAAGTGAACAAGGGCAAGGGCAGGGCTATGAAAACGGCCATGAGTTATTATCTTGAAAATTTAGCAGATGAATATGAGGGCGTCGTTTTCTGCGATGCCGATAATCAGCATTCATCTGCTGATATCTTGAAATGTGCCGAGGCTGTTTCTGAAAACACACTTGTTTTAGGCGTCCGTGATTTCAGCCTCGATAATGTTCCTAAAAGAAGTAAAATGGGAAACAGAACTATGTCTTTTCTTTTTAAGGTCATAGGAGGACTTTCTATTTCTGACACCCAGACAGGTCTTCGCGCTATGGGCAATTCTGTTATAAAGGATTACATAAATGTAAAAGGCGAGAGGTTTGAATACGAAACAAATATGCTTCTTGAAACCAAACGCCTCGCAACAGAAATAAAAGAAGTAAAGATAGAAACGATTTATGAAGACACAGAAGACCATAAGAGCAATTTTGATACTTTTAAGGACTCTTTCAGAATTTTCAAAATCCTTATTGCTTTTGTTTCGTCGTCTTTAATTTCCTGCGTTGTTGATGTTTTAATGTTTGCGATTTTTATAAAGGTTTTCGGATTTTTATCTGAGGAAATACAGATTTTTCTTGCAACGGCAATAGCGAGAGTTATTTCTTCGATAGTGAATTATTTTATAAATCACAAGGCAGTTTTCAAAAGCCGTTCAGATGTTAAAGCAACGATATGGCGTTACTATCTTTTGTGTATAGTACAGATGCTTTTTGCGTATTTAGGCGTTTATTTACTCGTCCACTTTACGCATTTCAACGAAGTTCTTATGAAGCTTCTTACTGACTTTATACTGTTTCTTGTCAGTTTTCAGATTCAGAGAGATTTTATATTCCAGACGAAAAGGAAGAAATAGGTGTTATGAGAGAAAATGTGAATGCCATAGAAAATAATGTTCCCAAAGCTAAAAAGGGTGGAAGAATTGTAGGCAGAATTTTTATTGTTTTAGGACTGGTAATCCTCTTTTTACTGTTCTTTATTTTAGGAACAATAACTGTTGTTTTCAGAGGCCCTTCTGAAACAGCAAAGGGGCTTTTAGCGACAACTTTAATGGAAACAAGTGCTATGAAATTTGTTCCGAGAATGTATTTTTCGGAAGAAGAGGTAGAACTTCTTTTAAAGAAGAATTCTGCTGTTGCTGTTAATGAAATAACCGATACTTCGCTTGTTGTTATCGAAAAGAAGGAAGAATCGTCAGAAGAGATAAAGCCCGAAGAAAATATCGAGATAATAGATATATCCTCGTCGACATATAAGGGGAAACTTATGATTGTAAAAGACCCTTCAAAAGTAAAGGTTTCTGTTTCGGCAGAAAATTTCGGCGACGGCAAGGGTATGAAAATCGACGAACATGTTGAAAAAGAGGGCGCGATAGCAGGGGTGAACGCAGGCGGTTTTGCCGATGAAAACGGAATGGGTAACGGCGGTCAGCCTTTGGGACTTGTTATAAAAGACGGCAGAGTTGTTTCGGGTCTTGAAACATACAGCTGTGTTATAGGTCTTGATAAAGATGATAAGCTCGTTGTAGGAAGTATGAAGGGAACAGAAGCAGTAGAAAGAGGACTTCGCGATGCTGTTTCTTTCGGGCCTGTCTATATAGTAAACGGAAAAAGGTCTGAAGTTATAGGAACAGGTGGAGGGGTGAACCCCAGAACCTGTATAGGTCAGAGGGCAGATGGTGCTGTTCTTTTACTCACAATAGACGGCAGACAGGCAACAAGCCTTGGTGCAACACACAGCGACTGTATAGATATTTTAGAGGAATACGGCGCTGTCAACGCTGCTAATCTTGATGGTGGCTCTTCAACAAGTATGTATTACGACGGCGAGATACAGAATGTTCCCGCAACAGTTTATGGCCCACGCGATATCCCGACGGCGTTTGTTGTTATGCCATAACTTTTGAATGGAGAAAAATATGAAAACCAGAAATGAAAAAAAGAGCATTTTCGCTCCTGTACTTATAATAATTTTTTCGGTGCTTATAATAGCGTCGGTCTGCTTATGGGTTTATCTCTATGGCTTTTTAGAGGCTTATGAGAAAAATGTTCCCATAAACACAGCGAATAAAATCGCTGAACTTTACAAGGAAGAAAACTTCTCTGAAATCTTTTCGATGCAGGGAATAACTCCCGATAAATTCAATACAATTTCTGAATATGAAAAATTTTTCAGAGAAAAATACGGCGATGATTTTTCAGATGTAAGAGCAGCGAAAATTGCAAAGAGTGGCGAAGATGAAGTCTATGCCGTTCTTTTAGGAAATGAAAAACTCTGCGAATTTTTAGTAAAAGAAGAGGGAACAGAGGATAAATACGGCTTTAAGGCGAGAAATACAGAGATGAAACCTATGGATTATCCAAAAGAGTATTCTGTTTCAGTAACAGTTCCAAAGGGTGCAAAGGTTTATCTTAACGATGATGTTCTTCTTTCTGATAAAGAAAAGAAAACAACCGACCATGCAATAAAAGGTTATGACGAACTTTATGACGAGGCTTTGAAACCTTCTTTTGAATATTATGAGGTTAAAAATCTTCTCAATAAGCCATCTCTTAAAGTCTTTTCTGAAAACGGCGAAGAGATGAAACTTTCAGGCGATAACGGAGAGTTTTATGCGCTCCCCGAAGTTTCACTCGAAATGGAATCACTTGCTAAATCACTTTCGGAAGAAGTTGCCGTTAAATACGCTCTTTATGGAATTACTGATATAAAATTTGCAGAACTCTCACCTTATCTTTTCCCCGAATGTGAGTATTACAAAACAGTAAAGGGATTTTATAACGACTGGTATGCAGAGCATACTTTCTCTTATGACGAAGTATCACACAGCGATATAAAGGTTTATGACGACACACATTTTTCTGTAAGAATAAAGTTTGTCTATCATATAAATATCGGTTGGAAAATTGTCGACTATAATGTTGATTACAATATGTTCTTTATAAAATCAAACGGCAGATGGCTACTTTGTGGAATGGAGCTTTAATATGGATATAAAAAATATCTTATCGGGATTGTCTTTTTCAGCCTATGAAACTTTGGGCGTTCATCCCGAAAAAGAGGGTAACGGATTTTCTGTTTTTGCACCCGAAGCAAAAAGTGTTTCTTTGATCGGAGAGTTTTCTGACTGGAAAAACATTCCGATGAAAAAGGACGATAACGGAGTATGGTCTGTTTCTGTAAAGAATTCAGAAGCAGGACAGATGTATAAATTCAGAATAACTACAAAAGACGGCAAAACTTTTGACCGTATGGACCCCTTTGCGTTCTTCTCGGAAAAACGCCCGGGGAATGCATCTGTTATCTATAATCCCTCTGAATATAAATGGAATGACAGCGAATGGATTTCATCAAGAAAAAAAGATTTTTCGGGAAACATCAATATCTATGAAGTGCATCTCGGTTCGTTTATGAAAAAGGATGACGGTGAGTTTCTTTCTTATGATGAAACGGCTGAAAAACTTATTCCTTATGTTAAATCATTGGGAGCAAATTATGTTGAATTTCTGCCCTTTACCGAACATCCTCTCGATGCAAGCTGGGGGTATCAGGTTTCGGGATATTATTCAGCAACATCAAGATACGGTAACCCCGACGGACTTAAAAGACTTATAGAAAAATGTCATCAGAATAATATCGGCGTTATTATGGATTTTGTTCCCTTGCATTTTGTTTCGGATTATTTTGCGCTTAACTGCTATGACGGGTCGCATATCTTTGAAAGCGACACAGAAAACGAAAGACACAGCCGTTGGGGAACGACACTTTTCGATTTCTCAAAACCTTTTGTCATAAGCTTTCTTCATTCGGCAGTAGCTTTCTGGATAGAGAATTATCATATAGACGGAATTCGTTTTGATGCCGTTTCAGAGATGATTTATCGTCACGGAAGTGGTGATGAAGGACTCAACGAACCTGCTATATGGTTTATGAAAACGCTGAATTTCTATATCTCGAAAAAATATGAGGATGTAATGCTTATAGCAGAGGATTCATCTATTTTCGGAAAAGTAACAGCACCCGTAGAATACGGTGGCTTAGGTTTTGATTATAAGTGGGATTTAGGATGGATGAACAACACTCTCTATTATCTCTCACTTCCTTTTGAAAAGAGAGAATATAAGGCTTACAGCATCTATCATTCGATGGATTATTTCTATAACGAAAACTATATTCTTCCTCTTTCACACGATGAGGTTTCACACGGCAAAAAATCACTCATAAATAAATTCTATGGCGATTTTGAAGAGAGATTTTTACAGCTCAAACTTCTTCTCACATATGCTTTTACTCACCCCGGAAAAAAACTTTTTTTTATGGGAACAGAAATTCCCTCTGAAAAAGAATGGAACGAATATGATGTTCTCGAATGGGAAAACGGCAGAAGAGAAGAACTTACAGAATTTTTCGGTGAACTTTCATCGCTTTATTCTTCACATCCTTCACTCTATAAAAATGACTTTGACGGAAGATTTTTCAGATGGACAGAAAAAGAAAATGATGAATGTCTGTTTATCTTTGAAAGACTTTCTGATGATGGAGATAGACTTATTGTGGCACTGAATTTCTCTGACGAAAAGGTGTCTAAAAAGATAATTCTTTCTCCTGATGATGAAATACTTATTTCAAGTGGAAAAGCTGAAATAACAAGAACAAAAACCATGGCGACCTTAAAACTCGGAAAGCTTTCATCTGCTGTTATAGGAAAAAAATACAACTAAAAAACTATTGACAATCGAACATATGTTCTGCTATAATAGAAAAGCAGAACGTATGTTCGATTTTTTGTTGAGAGGTGACAGAGTTGGAACTTTTGGAAAAACTTAAAATCTTAGGCGATAGCGCAAAATATGACGCTGCCTGTACATCAAGTGGTGTTGACAGAGGTGGAAGTATTGACGGAATAGGAAATGCTGCTTCTTGTGGTATATGCCATAGCTTTGCTGCCGACGGAAGATGTATTTCGCTTTTGAAAGTTCTGATGACAAACTACTGCCTTTTCGACTGTAAATACTGTATCAACCGAAGGAGTAATGATATAGAAAGAGCAAGGTTTGAACCTCGTGAACTCGCCGAACTTGTGATAAATTTCTATAAGAGAAACTATATCGAGGGTCTGTTTTTAAGTTCAGGGATAATTAAAAGTCCCGATTATACCTGCGAACAGATGATTGAGATTTTGCGTATTCTTCGATATGAATATAAATTTGGTGGCTATATCCATGCAAAAGCAATTCCGGGGGCAGACCCTCTGCTTATTGAAAAACTTGGCTTTTTAGCCGACAGAATGAGTGTAAATATCGAACTTCCTTCTGAAGAAAGCCTCAATAAAATCGCGCCCGATAAATCAAAACGAAACATTCTTCTTCCTATGTATAATATCAGAACAGGCATTGAAGAAAACCATACAGAAATCGTAAAGTATAAAGCAGCACCGAAATTCGTTCCTGCAGGCCAGAGTACACAGATGATTATAGGCGCTACACCTGAAAGTGATTTACAGATAATTACTCTTTCAGAGGCGTTGTATAAAAAATTCAGCCTTAAAAGAGTTTTCTATTCGGCTTATGTTCCTGTCGGTGATGAAAAATTTCTTCCTTCAAAAGAAACGAAACCACCCCTTCTGCGTGAACATCGTCTTTATCAGGCAGACTGGCTTCTTCGTTTCTATGGTTTTGAAGCGAAGGAACTTTTAGATGAAAAACATTCTTCTTTCAATCCACTTTTAGACCCCAAATGTAACTGGGCAGTAAACCATCCTGAATTTTTCCCTGTTGAGATAAATAAAGCACCCTATGAACTTCTGCTTCGTATTCCAGGAGTGGGGGTAAATTCTGCGAGAAGAATAATGATTGCGAGAAGAACGGCAAATCTTAATTTCAAGGACCTTAAAAAACTCGGTGTAGTTTTAAAAAGAGCGCAGTATTATATTCTTTGCAACGGAAAAATGACCGAAGGACTGAAAGTTACAGAAACCGCTGTAATGCGTGAACTTATGTCGGCAAGTGTTGTCAAGAAACTTGATGAAAACGGCGCTTTTCCCGATAATTCTTACGGCACACAGATTTCATTCTTTGACAATGAAAACAAAAATCTTTCTATGGAGGATTCACTAAAATGTCTCACGGGACAAATGTAACATACCGCTATGACGGTAGTTTCAACGGGCTTATGACCGCTGTATATAAAGCGATTTCATCCAAAAAAATGCCTGAAAATATCATTTCCGAAGAAGATAGTCAGACCATAC
>JAZNQY010000099.1:0-5573 GCA_045590375.1 Oscillospiraceae bacterium
TAACGAAGAGTATGGTGCATCTGTTTTGCACGATATGTACTCATAGGAGTTGAAACGCCTATACTTCTGTCAAGTATGCATTTGATTTCGGAGCTGTATGTTCCGTAATAATTTTCGGTTATTATTATAAGTTCATCAGCCCTGCCTATAACACGGCATATTTGTTTAAGACTATCTTTTATATAACATTCGGCAGGATGTTTTGTCCAGCAGCCGAAACAACCTTTACAACCAGAATATTTACCGTCTGCTTTGATGACATAATCACATTTTTCTTTCAGAATATTCTCATATTCATCTGAAAGATTATGGATAATCACTTTCATAGATATTCTCCTTAAAAATCATTTTATAAATCAAGTATATCGATTTCAAGCGAATTTGTCTATAAAGACGACTTTGAAATCTGTAAACCTATGGTTGCGTTTTACTTTATTTTCTCTGAAAGCGAAATCATTTTATCCTTTTCGTTATCATCATAAAGGCATTTTATCATTCCGAGGCCTGATGCGTTTGCGATAACAGAGATTTCAGAACTTGTAAATGATTCAGGAAGTATTCCCGAATTTATAAGATTTTCGGGATTGAACTGTGTTCCGTAGCAACCCGAAAGATACACATTCGGAATAACCCCATCGCAGATTGATGTAAACATGGCAGAAAGCGCTTCAGCGTTTTTAAAGAAAAGGTCGATATCTGACTGTAAAAGTTCCTTTTCGTCAAGAAGAGAAATTTTTCCTCCCTCAACATTTTTGTCTTCTGATATTACTCCCTTTTTGAGATTTACGGCGATAATATCAACAAGACCTGTTACAAAAACGCCTGATGCGACAACATTATTTCTTGTTGAATATTTTATTGTTCCATCGGGTTTTATTTCAGCCTGATGAATAGCACCACTTTCAGCAATTGTTCCGAAAGAGATACCCTTTGTTTCCATTATAGGAGAATCTATTCTCATAGATATGATTTCATCGGGCTTTTTGAATACGCACTGTGTAATCTCGGCAAAATCTATGAAAAGAGAGTTATCGGGTGCATTATCAAAATCAAAATAAGAAAGAACAGAAATCATATCGCCTGATATTCCGTTTTCAGAACATGGAGAAACAAATACTGTTGCTGATTTATTTCCGTAAAGACCTAAATTTGACGCTCTTTCTTCTATCCCGAATAAAGACGCACCTTTTTCTGTTGATGTGAATAAAGAAAGATTCTCTTCGGAACCACAGACAGCATATGTCTTTATTTCATCTTCTTCGATAAGATAATCATCACAACAAGCCTTTATCGCTTTATTGAGTGATGTAATCATATCTTCGCCGTATTTTGTATTCCCTGCTGTAAGTATATCCTTTGATTTAAGATTTACTATGTAAAATGCCACTGCATCATATCTTAAATCAACCGAAATTCCGTATTCTGAATCCGAAGGGGTAAAATTTGCAAAATTTTCCATAATATAATCTCCTTTCGACGCAAAAACAGTTCAAAATTATTATTAGCTAATATTATAACATAAAAATTCTAAAATTGCTTGTTTTTTTCAAAAAAACTTGATAAAATAGAAAAAGATAAATTTATACAGAGGAGAAATACATATATGGTTTCAGAATTCCGTCATCTTATTGACCTCAATGATTTTCCTGTGTCGTGGTGGGATGAACTTATCGCACTCGGCAAGGATATAAAGAAAAATTCCGAAAAATACTCGAAAGCCTGCGACGGAAAGATAATGGCTACCCTTTTCTATGAGCCCTCAACAAGAACACAGATGTCATTCCAGACAGCTATGCTCCGACTTGGTGGAAGAATTATAGGTTTTGATAATCCACAGACTTCATCTGTTGCTAAAGGTGAAAACCTTAAAGACACAACAAAGATAGTTTCAAGCTATTCAGACATACTTGTTATAAGAAATCCTAAGGAAGGCTCTGCGAAAGCTGCTGCTATCTCTGCTGACTGTCCTGTTATCAATGCAGGAGACGGCGGACATCTTCATCCGACACAGACGCTTACTGACCTTCTCACTCTTTCAGAAAAGAAAGAAACATTATCGGGTCTTACTGTCGGTGTCTGTGGAGACCTTATAAATGGAAGAACTGTTCATTCACTCTTAAAGGCACTTTCATGCTATAACAACAACACATTTGTTCTTATTTCAACAAAAGAGCTTCGTTTACCTCATTATATAAAGGATATTCTTACTGCATCAAATTCAAAGTTTGTTGAAATGACATCTCTTGAAGAAGCGATGCCTATGCTTGATGTTCTTTATATGACAAGAATTCAGAGAGAAAGATTTGCTTCTGAAGAAGAATATCTTTCACAGAAGGACATTTATGTTCTTGACACAAAGAAAATGAGTCTCGGAAAGAAAGACCTTATCGTTTTACATCCTCTTCCGAGAGTTGATGAAATCGCGATTGAGGTTGATGACGACCCGAGAGCAACATATTTTGAACAGGCGAAAAACGGTGTTTATATAAGAATGGCACTTATCCTTTTAATGCTTGGAAACGGAAACGGACAGGCACTTCTCAAAGGAAAATGTCATACAGGCGTTAAATGCAACAATCCGAAGTGTATTACAAACTCTGAAGATTATTTACCAAAGAGTTTTATCGGAAACGGCGATACACTCGAATGTGAATACTGCGACGAAAGACTTCTGATGAAATAATAAAATAATCCCTCTGTTAACTGAATCAACAGAGGGATGTTTTTATTACAAAACAATTACAGTTTTATGGAAAGTATAGACAATAGAAATTTGAGATGATAGAATAAGTTCAGTAAATATCCGGAGGAATTTTATGAAAAAATTATCAGAAAAACATAAAAAAATACTGAAAGCGATTTTAATACCCTTGATTATTATTCTCGTTATTGCTATGATAAATGAAATAGTAAAATATATTATTATTTCAAAAAATGACGATATAATTATATATAGACATAGAAGCCCGTATTTTTTATTTCTTCTTACAAGCGTCTCAGAGCCAAATGAATTAACAATACGGATATGTAATTATCACGGCAGGGGTTTTCTATTGCTTGATGATCCATTTTATGAAAGCAGAGAAACGAAAACTATTCCTTGGGATGATGTATATAAAAAGGTTTCAATCCCTGAAGAATATAATATTAATTCTGATAATACTTTGGGTAGGCCGGAAGATGACAGGTTTTTTGCCAGAGAATATGTTTATCCGTCTGAAAAAGAACAATTTGGATTATCTGAATGTAATATAGATTTTTATACATGTGGGGAGAGCACTTTTCCCCAAGTGTATTTTTTAAACGACGGAAGGAAATTTGTTATATATAAAAAATTTAATTATCTGTTTTTAAAAGAGATTAAGGAAGAAATTCCCGAACAAGCGTCTGCCAAGTAGAGCAGGCGCTGATTTTTATATATTTTGCAGTAAATTTTATAGTCAAATTATACAATCGCGTTATTAAGTTTTTTCTGAAAACTATTGATTTTCACTTTAATTTATGATAAAATGTAAAGTGTGCAGAAAATATTTCACATATCTGTAGCAAAAATTACACAAATTCATATAAATGTGGCTTAACAGGAGGAACTATTATGGGCTTTAAAATCGAAGATGGTGTTCTTATCAAATACACCGAAGAAGAAGGCGTAACAAAGGTTGTTATCCCTGATGAAGTAACTGTTATCGGAAACCGTGCTTTTGCAGGAAGAAAGAATATTGAAAGCATTGTTATCCCCGATTCTGTTACAAAAATCGGTAACTGGTCTTTCAGAGACTGTGAAAACCTTAAAGAAATAAATATTCCCGATTCGGTTAAATCTATAAGCAAATGGGCATTTTCAGGCACTACATGGCTTAAGGAATATCCCGATGATATGATTATCGTTGGTGGAACATTAATCGAATACAAGGGTGATGCTTCAGACATCGTTATCCCCGACAATGTAAAGGCTATCGGCGAAAAGGCATTTTTCTGCTACGAAAACCTTAAAAGCATAACTATCCCCTCTTCTGTTGAAACAATCGGTGATGGTGCTTTTTCACATTGTAAAAACCTTGAAAGCATAACTTTACCCGATTCTGTTACTGCTATCGGCGACAACGCTTTCTATGAATGTGAAAATCTTAAGAATGTAAACTTACCTGAATCTGTAAGAAGCATAGGCAGAAAGGCATTCTACTACTGTAAGAATCTCGAAAATATAAAAATTCCTGATTCTGTTGTACTTATCGGTGGTGGTGCTTTTGAAGCCTGCATCAACCTCAAGAGCATAGTTCTCTCTAACGCTACATCAAGTATTGAACACTTTGCTTTCTCAGGTTGTAAAAAACTCATAGATATAACAATTCCTAAATCTGTTGTATTTATAGGTGGATGTGCTTTTGAAGATTGCGAAAGTCTTGAAAAAATAAATATTCCTGAATATACCATCAGCATTGAAAACAGTGCTTTTTCAGGTTGTAAGAACCTTAAAAATATAACCATTTCTGATTCACTCACAAGTATTGGCGACAACGCTTTCGAAGATTGTGAAAGTCTTGAAGAAATCAACATCCCCGATTCTGTTACAAGTATCGGTAATGACGCTTTTGAAGATTGTAAGAGTCTTAAAAATGTTACTATCCCTGATTCTGTCATGTTTATCGGTGAAGAAGCATTTGATGATTGCAACGGTGATTTGACTATCCACGCTTCAGAAAGTTCATATGCTCACAGATATGCTATGATAAATAATATCAAATTCGAAGTTAAAGAATAATAAAACAAGAAACTGACTCCCTTATATCAGGAGTCAGTTTTATTTTTGTTATTCATTTTTAAGAAGATAAATTCCTACTGAAACAGCACTCATACCTAACATAATAGTTGCTGACTTCACATCAAATTGTTCTGTGAAAATCGTTACTATTACAGCTGCTCCCATAGCGACAGGAATCGCTCTTAAAACTATATCAGTTATATAATGTATCTTTTTGATTACAGGATTAGATGATGTTTTTTGGGGTGTAAGTTCTTCAGAAGGTACACCGAGAATTTCAGAAAGTTTTGAAACAGTAGACTTATCAGGAGTAGAAATATTTTCCTCCCAGTCTGAAATATCTTTTTCGGTAACATCGAGTTTTTCTCCGAGTTCTTTCTTAGTAATCCCCTTTTCTTCACGGAGTTTTGATATAATTTCTCCCATTGATTTATTCGACATAAAAAATCTCCTTTACTGTTCCGTTTTTATCAGTATAACATAAAAGAAAAAATATGTAAACTAAATTTATATGGAAAATCAGATGAAATTTGTAATCCTCAAATCTGCTCACTTCTCTTGATGTATCAGGGTATGGTTCGGGTAAATTCAAAGAAGCTGTTAATATAACAAAAACCCGTAGACAGCGTATCTACGGGGTTCTGTGTAATGGCTCCCCCAACTGGACTCGAACCAGTGACATCTTGATTAACAGTCAAGCGCTCTACCGACTGAGCTATGGAGGAATATGACAAATAGAGAAAAGCTTATGTGCTTTTCTCTACTTGTGTTTAGTGATGGCATCTTTCTATCTTCCCGGGCCGTCGCCAGC
>JAZNQY010000100.1:0-2164 GCA_045590375.1 Oscillospiraceae bacterium
GTTACTAAGGAAGGCATCAACGCTGCTATGAAGGCTGCTGCTTCAGAATCATTCGGCTACAACACAGATGAAATCGTTTCTTCAGACGTTATCGGCATGAAGTACGGCTCACTCTTTGATGCTACACAGACAATGGTTTCAAAGATCTCTGACGATCTCTACGAAGTTCAGGTTGTTTCATGGTATGACAACGAAAACTCATACACAAGCCAGATGGTAAGAACAATCAAGTACTTTGCTGAACTTGCATAAGTTTATTTAACCGAAAGCAGAAAATCCGCCGGACTGTTACGCTCGGCGGATTTTTTAATCGGAAACATTTTTTATAATTCTGTACCTTTGTGTATTTTTCTCCAAAAGCAGAGAATTGTAAAAAAGAAGAATTCTTTTGAAAAGGAAGTGTAATCGGAATGTATAGGATAGCTACAAAGAAAGTTCTTAATAAAAGCGTTACACAGATGGAAATCGAAGCACCTCTCGTTGCCAATAAGGCAAAAGCAGGTCAGTTCATAATTCTTCGCGTTGACGAAGAAGGAGAGAGAATTCCTCTCACAGTTGCAGGAACAGATAAAGAAAATAAAACTGTAAAGATTATTTTCCAGACAGTCGGTGCAACAACATTAAAACTCGCTGAAAAGAACGAAGGCGAATATATCTCCGATTTCGCAGGCCCTTTGGGAATGCCCACACACACCGAAGGCATAAAGAATGTCTGTATTATAGGTGGTGGGGTAGGATGTGCTATCGCTATGCCCGTTGCAGAAGAATTCAAAAGACTAGGAGCGACAGTAACAAGCATCATAGGTTTCAGAAATAAAGACCTTGTTATTTTAGAAGAAGAATTCAGAAACATTTCAGATAAACTCACAGTTATGACAGACGACGGCTCATATGCTACTAAGGGGAATGTTACACAGCCTCTTAAAGAATACCTTGAAAACGGCGAAAAATTCGATATGATTATTGCCATAGGCCCCGTTATTATGATGAAATTCGTTGTCGAAACAGCAAAGCCTTACGGCATACCCGTAACAGTTTCTATGAATCCCATTATGATTGACGGAACGGGTATGTGTGGTGGATGTCGCCTTACTCTCAATCAGGATGGCAAAAAGGTGACAAAGTTTGCTTGCGTCGATGGCCCCGATTTCAACGGCTATGAAGTTGATTTCGATGAAGCTATGTCAAGAGGAAGAATGTATTCCGATTTCGAACATCACGCTTACGAAAAGACCTGCAATCTTTTTAAAGGAGGCAGAGAAAATGGCTGATATGTCGCTTAACAAAAACCCTATGCCCGTTCAGGACCCCATAGTAAGAGCGCATAATTTCGATGAAGTAGCTTTGGGGTATTCCGAAGAAACAGCAATGAAAGAGGCTATGCGTTGCCTTGATTGTAAAAATATGCCCTGCGTTTCGGGGTGTCCCGTAAATATTCATATCCCTGCTTTTATTTCAAAGGTAAGAGAGGGTGATTTTGAAGGCGCTTATGAGATTATTTCCATGTCGTCAAGCCTTCCTGCCGTTTGTGGAAGAGTCTGCCCACAGGAAAATCAGTGCGAGAAAAAGTGCGTAAGGGGAATAAAAGGCGAGTCGGTAGGTATCGGAAGGCTCGAACGCTTCGTTGCTGACTGGCATAACGCACACAGTGAAAAAGAAGTCACACCCCCGGAGTATAACGGACATAAAGTTGCCGTTGTAGGTTCAGGTCCCTCAGGACTTGCCTGCGCAGGTGACCTTGCCAAAAAAGGATATAAAGTAACAGTTTTTGAAGCACTTCATACAGCAGGAGGAGTTCTTGTCTACGGCATTCCCGAATTCAGACTTCCCAAGAGTATTGTTGCAAAAGAAGTTGAAACTTTAAAGAAATATAATGTCGATATCGAAACAAATGTCATCATAGGAAAAACCCTTACAATAGACGAACTTTTTGATATGGGCTATGAGGCTGTTTTCATAGGCTCTGGCGCAGGACTTCCGAACTTCATGGGCATCCCCGGCGAAAGTCTTAAAGGCGTTTATTCTGCAAACGAATTCTTAACAAGAAGCAACCTTATGAAAGCCTATAAAAATGGCTCCGACACACCCATTATGTCGGGTGGGAAAGTTGCTGTTGTCGGTGGTGGAAATGTCGCTATGGACGCAGCGAGAACAGCTCTCAGAC
>JAZNQY010000101.1:0-3782 GCA_045590375.1 Oscillospiraceae bacterium
AAGTATTATAACTGTTTTTAAGGATGTTCTTGTTGATATAGGCGATGAACAGAGTATAGAACAGAGTCTTTCTACATTCTCATCCCATATGAACAGAGTTGCTGATATACTAAAAAAATCTGATAAAGATACTCTCGTTCTTCTTGACGAGTTAGGCTCAGGAACAGACCCTGTCGAAGGTTCAGCACTGGCTGTATCCATAATAGAAAGCCTTAAGAATAAAGGCACAAAATTAATGGTTACAACTCATTATCAGGATATAAAGCTTTATGCACTTGATACTCCTAATGTAGAAAACGCAAGTTGCGAATTTGATATATCAACATTAAGACCTACCTATAAACTTATTATAGGTTCACCCGGAAAATCAAATGCTTTCGCTATTTCTTCAAAACTTGGTATTCCTGATGATATAATCGAATACGCTAAATCACTTGTTACCGAAGAGAATAAGAAATTTGAGAATATTTTTGAAAATCTCGAAAAACTTCGCTCTGAACTTGAATCAAATAACGAAAAGGCAGAAAAACTCAGAGAAGAGCTTGAAATCAAAACAAAAGAAATCAACGAAAAGCAGAAGCTAATTGACGATAACTATGAAAAAGAGCTTGAAAACGCAAGAATTAAGGCTATGCACATAGTTGAAAACGTTCAGGAGCGTTCTGACGAACTTCTCGATGAACTCGCTGAAATAAGAAAACAAAAGGATAAATCCAATTTCTCAGCACTTACAGTCGATGCAAAGTCAAAAGCAAAATCTGCCCTTAATGATATGTATAAACAGGCAAATCCTGTTGTCAAGAAGACAGACGACTATAAACTTCCTCGTCCTTTAAAGAGGGGAGATACAGTTTATATCACAGATATTGATAAAAACGGTATTGTAGCAGGGGAAGTTGACGGCAGCGGAAATGTATTCGTTCAGACTGGTATAATGAAAACAAAGGTAAATATCTCAAAACTCCGTCTTGTTGAAGCGCAGAAACCTGCACAGAATAAGTCTAAGGGCGTTTCTAAAAAGGGAATACAGAGTAAAGTTACCCGAAAAGTCGAACTTGAACTTGATATCAGAGGCCAGGCTGCTGATGAAGGTGTATTTGAAGTTCAGAGATTTATTGATAGCGCCGTAATGTCAGGTGTTAAAATGGTTACTGTAATTCATGGCAAGGGGACAGGTATACTCAGAAACGCCGTTCATAAAGAACTCAAATCGAATTCTTCCGTAAAAACCTTCAGATTAGGTATCTATGGCGAAGGTGAAGATGGTGTAACAATAGTTGAACTTAAATAAAGATAAAAGTCGGTTTTTTATAGCCGACTTTTATTATAAAACAGGGAATTTCGCAATAATAAAAATTATGTGCAATTAACTATTGACATACAAGATGTTGTGTTATATACTATAAATAGGGATATTATACTTTGTTTTAGTGTGTTTGTTCTTCTGCTATATAAGGACTGATCTGATTTAAATAATTTTTTATTATCTGAATATAGCCCGTTTATAAAGGAAATCCCTATTATAAATAAATTTCATTTTGCTATTATCTTATTTGAAATTTCATCTTCAGCAGTTTCGTTTTACATTATTTCCGTGGGGAATAATATCGGATCTGCAAATTTAATATATCTGAATTTCGTGATAATAATTATTATATGCAATTAATATAATTCTGAAACTACGGGGAATTTCCTAAAATGAATTACTATGAATTGCACTAAATCAAAGTTTAGTGCAATTAAGGGAGGAAAAATTATGTCTAATATAAATAATATATCTATAGAATGTCCTTATTATATAAATGAATATATTACTTATTTAAGAGTAATCAAAGGTTCTTCAGAACGCACAGTTCAGGCATATTACGGTGATATCTGTTTATTTCTCAAATATATTAAGATGACAAAATTATCTGTTCCTTCAGATACATTGTTTGAAGATATAATTATTTCAGATATTCCTATTGAAACACTTGATAATCTTTCTCTTACAGATATATACGGATTTCTGAATTATGTTTCTAAAGACCGTGAAAATTCTTCAGTAACCCGCGCTCGTAAGGCCTCAGCACTCAGAAGTCTGTTCAAGTATCTTACTACAAAAACATCTTATATAAAGAAAAATCCTGTTAAAGACCTCGAAATGCCATCTTTAAAGAAAAGATTACCACATTTTCTTACTTTAGAACAATCTCTTGAAATGCTTAAAAATTCATCATCCGGTGATAATTCAGAACGAGATTATTGCATTATAACACTTTTTCTTAATTGTGGAATGCGTTTAAGCGAACTTGTTGGAATGAATATACAGAGTATCAATTTTAAAGACCGTACACTTAAATTATTAGGTAAAGGCAATAAAGAAAGAATGATTTATCTTAACGATGCTTGTATTGACGCTCTTAAAAAGTATATAAATTCACGTGAACAGCCTCAGAATGAGCCAAATGCCTTATTTATAAGCAGAAATGGTAAAAGAATAAGCAAACGAAGAGTTCAGCAGATAGTTGAAGATACACTAAAAGCATCAGGACTTGACGGACAAGGTCTTTCAACCCATAAACTCCGTCATACAGCAGCAACACTTATGTATAGAAATGGCGTAGATACGCTTGTCTTAAAGGATTTATTAGGACATCAGAGTATCGCTACGACAGAAATTTATACTCATATTTCTGATGAAAATCTTAAACAAGCTGCAGAAAGTTCACCATTATCGAGAGTTATAATGAATAAAAAACCCGAGGAAGATTAAATTCTTCTTCGGGTTTAATTTATTTTTTCATTCTTATAATAGAATTATTTGTGAAAATTTTATCACAAGGGATCTTGAATTTCATTTCAGCATGACAGGCGTTTTCTAATTTTTCGCCCTTTTCATCAAATATTTCAGTAATCTTCATTTCATATGGTTTCTGTAACGGAGAAAGTATTTCAACAGTATCTCCTAACGAGAATTTATTTCTCTGAGAACAGTAAAGGAAACCATCTTTACACTCGTCAATTATCGCAACTACGTCATATTCACGAATGTATCCACTGTTTTCATAATACTGACAATCTTTAGGATGACCAAAGAAAAATCCTGTGCAATAACTTCTGTGGCTTACTTTGAAAACTTCATCTCTGATATAATCAGGCAAATTGAAGCTGTCTTTATGGTCTTTGAGATAATCAAGTGCCATTCGATAAGCATTTGTTACAACAGATACATAATAAGCAGATTTAGCTCTTCCCTCTATCTTGAAACTTGTAATTCCTGCCTCAGCAAGTTTGTCAAGATGATCTATCATACAAAGGTCTTTTGCATTAAGAATATATGTTCCCTTTTCATCTTCATAAATGGGGAAAAATTCATTCGGACGTTTTTCTTCCATAAGGTGATATCCCCATCTGCAAGGCTGTGCACAAGCGCCACGATTAGCATCTCTGTCAACCATATATGCAGAAAGCAGACATCTTCCTGAAAATGAAACGCACATAGCTCCATGAACAAAAGCCTCTATATCAAGTTCTTTCGGAGTTTTTGCTCTTATTTCTGCTATTTCATCAAGAGAGAGTTCTCTTGCTAAAACAACTCTTTTGGCGCCCATATTATAAAATTCGTTTGCTGTAACAAAATTCACAATTCCTGCTTGTGTAGAAATATGAATTTCCATATCAGGAGTATATTTCTTTATAAGAGAAAGTAATCCTATATCGGTTGCAATAACAGCATCAACACCGGCATCTGATGCATTTTTTATAAATTCTTCAAAATGGACTATTTCGTTATTCCGAGG